>NZ_JAHC01000001.1 GCF_002924625.1 Petrotoga sibirica DSM 13575
GACGAGACAGAAATGACTAAGACAGGCAACCCGTATCTTCGATACTATTTTATCGAAGCCGCTAGCTCCGTTAAAAACTATATCCCTGAGTTCAAAGAGTATTATTGGAAAAAATACTACGAGGTTGCCACTCATCAACACAAAAGAGCCCTCGCGCTCACGGCTCGTAAGTTGGTTCGTCTGATTTTTGCATTGCTGAGCAAAAATCGAATCTATTCGAATTACTAAGTTGAATAGATACAAGTGAATCTTTTTGTGTTTTCAAGCCTATTTTGAGTTTTTCTGAAAGTATGGGCATTGTCAGTTACACTAATTTTTAACAATCTTTTTGGTTTTTACTCCTTGACATATCACCGATTAGCTTCTTTTTCGATCTTTGTTTAGAGTCCCTTCGCCCAGCTCCGTTTCGTATTTCTGAAAATTCATTTATTTCGCATGAGGATATTCTTTATCATCTACTTTCAAATAATGCAAAAGTATAGTATCTTCATTTAATTTTTTAAAATCATTTAGCTTGAAATTATATTTATCATTCACGTATTTGAAAATCGATAGATCACCTTCAATAATTACCGGTTCGATAGTTAGAAAGATTTCATCAATTAAATTTTTTTCTAAAAACAAAGAATTTATTGTAGGGCCCCCTATTAATGCAACTTCAGTGTAACCTTTCTTCTCTAGTTTATCCAACAATATCTCTGGAGGATTGTCTGTAAAGTAGAGATATTTGTCATATTTCAACTCAAGTTCTTTATATTTTTCTGGATTTCCTGTCAACACAACATTAATTCTTTTTTTTAAAGGAGATCCTATCTCTTCAAATGTTTTTCTACCCATAAGTACTATGCCAATATCTCTGGTTATATTATTGAAAAGTTCTTTATCTTCAGTCGAAGACCAACTTCTTTGCGAATCATCTGTAATTCTAATTTTTCCATTCATACTTTGAACCATTATCAACTTCACTCTCATAATTAATCCTCCCTAAACTTCTATTCTTTTACAATTTATATTTTTAGAAACTGTAAAACTTTTTTAACGCTCTAGGTCCCGTAATTTAGTTCGAAATATTAAATTTTTTTTTGTTTTTTCAATAAGATTTATAACAAAATTTTTCTTTTTCAAGGAAAACTAAGCTTTTGGGCTCTAATCGCTTTTAATCATCTGTAATTAATTATAATAGCTTCTAATCGCAAATAATCCCCTTTTGAGATAAAAGTTACATGTGATAAAATATAAAAAGATTAATTTGTTTTATTTAATTAATTATATCATATCAGGAGGTGACAGTAGTATGAAAAAAGTAGTTGTTTTATTTGCTATATTGACGATGGTGTTGAGTGTTTTTTCTATAACCATTACTATGACGGCTGGTGCAGTAGGAAGAGAATTAGAAGTCCTTTATGAACAAATTGCTGTGTTTATGGAAGAAAACCCAGATATAACTGTGAATGTTCTTCCAATGCCAAACAGTTCAACGGATAGACATGATCTTTACGTTACTTACTTAGCTTCAGGCACTCCGGATCCAGATGTATTGATGCTTGATGTTATTTGGCCCGCAGAATTCGCCCCATTCTTAGTAGATTTAACAGACGATTACGATTATTTCGGACTTGATGCGTTTTTCCCTGGAACCGTTGCTTCAAATACCGTAGATGGAAGTTTAGTAGCAGTTCCATGGTTTACTGATGCAGGTATTCTTTATTACCGCAAAGATCTGTTGGAAAAGTACGGTTACGATGTGCCAGAAACATGGGATGAATTGTACACAGCAGCAAAAGATATCTCAGCAAAAGAAGGAATCAATGGTTTCGTATGGCAAGGAGCCAGATATGAAGGATTAACTTGTGACGTTATGGAATTCGTCCATAGTTTCGGTGGAGAGATAATGAAAGACGGCAAAGTTGTTGTTGATGATCCTGAGTATTATGATAACAATTTAGCTGCAATAACTTTCATGAATAAATTGATAGTAGATGGGGTCAGTCCTGCGGGAGTAACTACCTACATGGAAGAAGAAGCAAGAAGAATTTTCCAAAATGGTGATGCTGTGTTTATGAGAAACTGGCCATATGCATGGTCTTTAGCTAACGCTCCCGAGTCTCCTGTTGCTGGGAAAGTTGGTATAACAGTCCTTCCAAAAGGACCTGCACCAGATGGAAGAAATTCTGCTACATTAGGTGGATGGAACCTCGGTATCAATGTAAACTCTTCTCCTGCTGAGGTAGAGGCTTCTAAAAAGTTAATCAAATTCTTAACCAGTAAAGAACAACAAGTTTACAAAGCTGTATATGCTGGTCAAACTCCAACTATGATAGAAGCATACAACGATCCAAGAACTATTGAAGCAAATGATTTCTATCCAGATATTTTAGATGTTTTCTTGAATGCTGAACCAAGACCTATTTCTCCAATATATTCTGAAATTTCATACGAGATCCAAGTTGCTGTACACCAAGTTCTAACAGGCCAATCTACCCCTGAACGAGCTTTGGACAGTTTAGCAAGAAACCTTAAATCTTTAGTTGAATAAAAAAAATGAAGAATTTGATATAATTTCCCACATGTGGGCGGTAAACGGAGTTTCTCCGTCTACCGCTCTTGTGTATAATATAATAGATTATAATGAGGGGGCGCTTCAATGAAAGTAAAAGGTACGTATAAAAGATCGGATATCTGGCTTGCGTTTTGGCTTATTATCCCAACCTTAATTGCTATCGGTATTACCGCCTTCTATCCTCTGGGGCAAACTATTTATGATAGTTTCTTCAAATGGTCTCTCAAACCAGGATTTGAAAGAGAGTTTTTAGGATTTCAAAATTATATCAATTTGTTTCAAAACCCTAGATTTTTGAGTTCGTTATGGAATACAATATATTTTACTTTTTTTTCTGTACTAATAGAATTCCTTTTAGGGCTAGGAACCGCCTTAATATTGAACGCAGATTTTAAATTGAGAGGTTTAGTAAGAGCAGCAGTTTTGATTCCATGGGCTATACCTACAGCGGTCTCTTCACAAATGTGGAAATGGATGTATAATGACCAATATGGTGTAATAAGTTTAATGCTATATAATTTAGGAATACTTGAGGAAGGTACCCCTATTCTTGGGACTCCAGGGATGGCTATGTCAGCCATTATAGCCGTAGATGTCTGGAAAACTACTCCTTTTGTTGCTCTTTTACTCCTTGCGGGGCTTCAAATCATACCCAATGAGTTATACGAAGCAGCTAGAATAGATGGGGCTAGTATATGGAAACAATTCACTTCTATCACTTTACCTGTATTAAGGCCTACTATTGGCGTGACTTTAATATTTAGAACTTTAGACGCTTTGAGGGTTTTCGATATTGTTTACATCATGACACAGGGTGCAGTGGCAACTGAAACTCTAGCGGTTTACAATAGGTCACTTTTGATGGATAATATCTTCTCTCCAAGAGGTTTGTTTGGATATGGTTCTGCACTATCGGTCGTAATATTTTTAATCATAGGTATATTCACACTTATTTACATGCGCTCGTTGAACATTAAATTAGATTGAGGAGGATAAAAATATGAGATGGGGAATGCGGGCAAAAAGAAATACTCAACGTACAATTTTATATATTTTGGTTATATTGATGATCATCTTTTATATTTTCCCTTTCTATTGGGCAATTAAAAGCTCTTTTACTGCGGATCAATATCTTTTTACAAAAAACATCACCCTTAGGCCTCAAGGTTTTACCTTTGAAAACTATATAAAAGTTTTCACTGAGAGACCTTTCGGATTAAATATATTAAACTCCATTATAGTAGCTGGAGCCACAACAATTTTCTCTCTAATTGTTGGTTCTTTTGCAGCGTACGCAATAGCGCGCTTAAAGATTCCCGGGAAAGGCCCTTTGATGCTATTAATACTTTCGGTAAGTATGTTCCCCCAAGTTTCCATATTGGGTGGTCTCTTTCAGTTGCTCAGAAATTTGGGATTGATAAACACTTATCCGGGATTGATAATCCCATATATTGCCTTGAATCTACCTTTAACAACGTGGATACTGCAAAATTTCTTCAGAGAGCTTCCTAAAGAGATAGAAGAATCTGCTTATATAGACGGATGTTCAAAATTCGAAACTCTGTGGAGAATCGTTTTACCTCTTTCCGCTCCTGGTTTGGTCACGACTGGTTTGTTGGCTTTTATTCTGGCTTGGAATGAATTCTTATTTGCTTTAACTTTTATGCAGACCCCTGAAAAATACACAGTTCCAGTTGCAATTGCTATGTTTACAGGTAGAACCTTCTACGAAGTTCCTTGGGGACAACTTATGGCTGCATCAGTAATAGTTACAATGCCTTTGGTTATTTTGGTTTTAGTGTTCCAAAACAGGATAGTTCAAGGTTTAACAGCTGGAAGCGTAAAAGGATGATGTAGATGAAAATTTTGTTCGGTACAGATGGCATAAGAGAGGTTGTTAATGAAAAGTTGACCGTTGACTTAGCGATGAAACTTGGAAATGCACTTGCTAATTTTTTCGGTTTGGAGTATAAAAAATTGTACATTGCAAGAGATACACGAAATTCGGGAAAGGTATTGGAAATGGCTTTAGCTTCTGGGGCACTTGCAGGTGGAATGGATGTAGAATTATGTGGAATCCTAACCACACCAGGATTAGCGTATATAACTAAGCAAGAAAAGTCTATTGGCGTTGTCATCTCTGCTTCTCACAACCCTCCAATGTACAACGGGTTAAAAGTTTTTTGTGAAGGATTTAAAATTTCAGATGAAACAGAAGAAAAGTTAGAAGAAATAATTTTGAAAGGTTCACTTAAATACAGTGATTATAAAGATATTGGAAGATACATAGAAGATTCCTCAAAAAAAGAATATGTTGATTACGTAGTTTCTTTGTACAGAGAAAAAATACAATGTAATGATTTAAAAATTGCTGTTGATGTAGGTAACGGTGCCGCTGGAGCTATAATAGACGACATTTTTGGTCAACTAAGTTTGAGCTATACTGTATACCAAAATGCTCCAGATGGTTTCAATATCAATGAAAACTGTGGTTCTACCTCACCTCAAACTCTTTCTAAAATCGTCAAGGAAGAAAAGTATGATCTTGGAATCTTGTTCGATGGGGATGCTGATAGATGCCTTTTTATCGACCGCTACGGTAATCTCGTAGATGGTGATGTATTAATGGCTATCAACGCTTTAAAATTGAAGGCTCAAGAAAGGCTAAAAAACAAGATCGTCGTTGCGACCATTATGAGTAATTTAGGTTTGGAAGAGTATTTAAAGAAAAATGAAATAAATCTTCTACGTACAGACGTAGGAGACAAATACGTTTTGGAAAAAATGCTACAAGAATATGCTACAATCGGGGGCGAACAATCAGGACATATTATATTCCTTGATAGATCTACAACAGGAGACGGGATAATTACCGCTTTAGAGACTTTGGAAACGCTCAAATATTTCTCTAAATCGCTTGATGATTTTCTCCGAGAAATACCTAAACATCCTCAGCACCTGGAAAACATTACAGTGAAAGATAATTCAAAAATCATGAAAGACATTAGAATTGAAAATTTAACAAAAAAATATCAAAGTATCGAAGGATTCAGAGTTATAGTTAGACCTTCTGGAACTGAACCTAAAATAAGAATAATGACCGAAGGGTCCAATGAAGAAACAATTAAAACATGCATCAAAGAATTTAGGCATCTTATACAAAGCATTGATAACGAGTGAAATAGCATTTAAAAAAACGGGGCTTTTAAACTACACCCCGTTTTTTAATTGCTTATCTTTATTTTATCTATAGAAGAATTGAACTACATACCTCACATTATTTCTATAAACTATCAAGGCTACGTAGCTGTTCTTTTCTACTGATGAAGCTATTTTCTTCCAGTCATCTATGTTTTGTATATCATTGTACACTCCATTAACCGCTATCTCTGTAATAACATCACCCGTTCTTAGACCGATAGCATATGAATCGTCTTGTATTTCTTCAACAATAACTCCTAGAATACTATTTCTTATATTGTATTTTTGCCTATCTTCAGAAGTTATATTTCTAACAACGATTCCAAAATAAGCTTCCACAGCTTCAGGCATTTGGCTTCCCAAAGTTACATTAAAAGTAATCTTTTCTCCAAATCTATCCACAACAACTTCTACGGTAGTCCCCGCTGGATAAGTGGATATTAAAGAAGTTAAATCGTTTACATTTTCAATTTTTTTGCCATTCACTTCTACTATTACGTCATTCACCTTTATACCGGCTTTTTCTGCAGCTCCACCAGGTACCAAATCCTGTATATAGGCTCCTTTATCTACCTTTAATCCCAAAGATTTCTTCAATTCTTCTGTTATATTACTAATATATACACCTAAATAAGCTCTTTGGAAGGAACCGGTTTCCATAACAGAATCAGCGAATCTTTTTGCTATGTTAACAGGAATGGCAAATCCTATGTTCACACTTCCCAGTTGAGGATCTACTGCGATTGCGGTGTTAATTCCTATGACTTCTCCATGTATGTTCAGCAAAGGACCTCCACTGTTACCAGGATTAATTGTTGCATCAGTCTGTATTAAACCCACATAGTTACTATTTCCACGTGGTTTTGGAATACTTCTATTGGTTGCACTTATAACCCCCACTGTAACGGTATTTTGTAAACCCAATGGATTACCTATAGCTATTGCATCTTCTCCAATCTTAATTTTATCAGAGTCACCTAATGGTAGTGTTGGTAAATCTTCGTCAGCGTTTATCTTAATTATTGCTAAATCCAGATCTTTATCTCCGCCTACCAACTCAGCATCATAGTTCTTTCCATTCGGCAAGGATACAGATATCTCCTTTGCACTTTCTATCACATGGTAGTTTGTCAATATATAACCTCTTTTATCGAAAATAAAGCCAGAACCCACGCCTTTAGTTTGATACTCAGGCATTTCTTGACCAAAAAATCTTTTAAAAAATTCTCTAAAGTAGGGATCTATTGGAACCGCAGCTGAACGAATAGATTCAATATTTACAACAGCTGGGGCAGCCTCTTCAACCACTTTAACTACTGGACTTACGTAACCTTCATTCACAATTGCAAATGAAGATATAGAAAGCATAAATACCGCTAAAATGAACAAGATAGATTTTTTCATACTAGCACCTCCAATTATTTTATTCACTTAAATATAAGCTAACTTTCTTAAAAGAAACTTAAAAGCTTCAATATTTAAGGGTGCTTCTTCTTATTGCTTTCTACTACCTGGTTTTACTAATTCTAAACCTTGGAAACATAATGGACATTTTTCTAGTGAGTAGGTAGCAGCTTTTATATTAACCAGAGATATGATTTCTCTGCTTTCTAATACTTTTTTGGAAGACCTGTTAACGATGCAAGCAATTGAAGTTACAACCCCTCCACTACTTTCAACCAATTTTGTAACTTCCAAAGTGGATTTCCCAGTTGTTATTACATCTTCTACTATTAGTATTTTGCTATTGTTAATGATAACCTGGTCTCTACGTAAACTCATGTTCCCTTTTTCATCTCTCTCAGTGAATAAAAACGGAACTTTTAAAGCTCTTGCGACTTCGTATCCTATGATAATTCCACCTAACGCAGGAGAAACAACGTAGTCTACTTTTACTTTTATTTTTTTGGCAATTAATTTGCCAAAAAATTCTGCATACTCCGGATATTTAAGACCTTTTGCGCATTGTATATATGTGTCTGAATGTAATCCAGATGATAATAAAAAGTGCCCCGTTAAAAAGGCCCCAGTGTCTTTTAGTATTTCTAATACTTTAGTTTCATCGTATGTTGTATTATCGATCATTAACCTTTTTACCTCCTAATTTCTCTATTTTATATACTCTAAAACTCATGTTAGCGCCCCTTCGCCCCGCTCCCCATCCATTTTTTATTTCTAAAGGGTTTATCTTTATTTTAAAAATTCGAAAATCTTATCATAAAATTTATTTTTATTGTAAATACATTCGAACAACTCATGTTTCCCTTTGGGGAAAGAAACTTTAGTTATGTTTGAATTCTTTATCTTTTTATACTCTTCAATATTGATTATTTTATCTTCTCCTCCGAAAAGCAACAATGTAGGAATATTCACCTTTTCTATTTCTTTTAATGCAATCTCAGCCTCGTCAAACATTTGACGAGCAGTTCGGACAGTTATTTTATCGTGTATTAGCGGATCTTTTTTATATAATTCACATGTTTTTTGATCAGTGGATAGATCAAATGGATCAATTCCATTTGAAAAAGAAAGGGGTGGAAATATCGAGAAAAGGTTTAATAGCCAGGCCAGTTTCCTAATATCACCCAAGGCAGGAGAAGAGAGAATAAGTTTTTGAGGTTTATTCTCAGTTATTTCAACGAATCTTGAGGCAATTAACCCCCCAAGAGAGTGTCCAAATAGAATATAATCTTCTTGAACATAATTTTCCAAAAAAGAATAAATCTCGTAAAAATTCTCTATATCCCCTTTTTTACCAGGAGTATAACCATGCCCTGGAAGATCAAATGTAAAAACAGCAATCCCTCTCTCATTTAATTGCTTAATGAAATTCACATATCTTCCAGAATATTCTCCAAGACCGTGAATTAGATATAAAGTTTTATAGTTATTTGTATTTGGTAAGTAGTATCTATGATATATTTTCATAAATAAATTATATCACATTTCACAAAGCTTTTTGATTTTCTATTGCTTCCCTTATTTCATCATTAGTTTTGTGTTTCCTTAATAAACTCAAGATAAATTCTAAAGCCTCTTTTGGGGACATGTCGTTAATGAACTTTCTTAAAATAATTATGTTTTTCATATCATCAGGGTCATACAATAATTCTTCTTTTCTGGTACCTGATAATTTTAAGTTTATGGCAGGGAATATTCTCTCATTAGCTATTTCTCTTGATAACACCAGCTCCATATTTCCTGTACCTTTAAACTCTTCAAATATCACTTCATCCATCTTGGATCCTGTTTCTATTAATGCCGTAGCTAGAATGGTCAAACTACCGCCTTCTCTAATCTTTCTTGCAGCACCAAAGAATTTCTTTGGGAAAATAACAGCTGCAGGATCAAGACCTCCACTCAGCAATTTTCCACTGGATGGTACATAAAGATTATATTCACGTGCAACTCTGGTCAAACTATCAACTAGAACAACTACATTGTGACCAAATTCAACTAGCCGCTTAAAGTGATCCAAAGCCATTTCTGCGATTCTTATTTGATTTTCTGGATCCATATCGAACGGTGCTGCTATAACGTTAGCATCTACTGTATCTCGGATATCCGTTACCTCTTCAGGCCTTTCATCTATTAAAAGTATGTACCTTCTAGTATCAGGATAATTTTTGGCAATTGAGTTGGCAATATCTTTTAACAGCGTAGTTTTGCCACCTTTTGGAGGAGCAACGATTAAACCTCTTTGACCAAAACCTATAGGAGAGAATAGGTCAATTATTCTGGAACTGTATGGTGCGTTTTTATGTTCCAAAACCATTCTGGTTTTCGGATACTCAGGGGTCAAATTTTCAAAAGAGACTCTATCCCGAGCGTTTTCAGGGGGTAAGGAATTAACCGCTTCTATTCTTAACAAGGCAAAAAATCTTTCGCCTTCTTTTGGGGGTCTTATTTGACCAGCTATTATGTCTCCAGTAAAAAGGTTGAATTTTCTAATCTGTGATTGAGAAACATATATATCATCAGTTCCAGGCAACAATGAATTATCTACGCTTCTTAAGAAACCATAACCGTCGGGCAGCACCTCCAAAATTCCTTCATAAAAAAAGTATCCGATTGATTCAGTTTGTTTTCTTAAAATAGCAAACTTCAATTCGTTTTTTGTCATTTTAGAATAATTAGATATTTCAAGTTTACGGGCTAACTCGTATAGTTCTTTTCTTGTCATTTCATTCAATTTAGCCATATTAATTTCAATGGCTTGAATATTATCCCTAGTTTGTTTCTTAGAAACTACATTGTTAGTATTTTCATCCATGTATATTCCTCCTTATTCCATTTAGTTACTGTCTTTGGAAACTCTGAATTTACCTTTAAACCTTACTTCTAGAATAAAAAAATTTTAAAATACATCCATCATTCTAAGTTACATACAATCTGTTTTAGCTCCCCTTCGCCCAATCAGGTAGGAGGTAGATAATTAATTTATCTACCGTCCCCCCACACCACCGTACGTACCGTTCGGTATACGGCGGTTCAATAGGTTTGATGTCTATGACCCTTAACACCGTTTCTTCCTCTTTCAGACGTAGAAGTTATACTAGGCGCTTCTACATTATTTTCAGGCTCTCCCTTATCTTCGTGCAGGAAACCTTCTAATCGAAGTTGTATGCTTTTCCCGTATCCCTTCGCATCTTTCAAGATTCGAAACCTCCTGTTGTTCAGTCCTTCCTCATCTTCCAATGAGTACTATGACCTCTGCTGACTTCTCAAGATTCAGCCATACATTGCTGTATGGGTTGCCTTATTAGCATATTCTTGAGATCTCCCCAGGTAAGTGCAATAACTTTCATCCCATCTATCCGCCAGATATACTCCGTGAAGTTCTGGATAGCTATTGGACTTCGTTTTGAGTCGCAAACTCGTCCACTTCACTTAGCCCCGTATCTGATTCTTGTTCATCGGACCGGGACTTTGCCTTGGGCTTCCTTCAGATTCCACCTCACGATGGACACCCTTGCCTTCGACTAGTGGTTCCCGCTACCTGGCCCACAGCGGACTTTCACCGCTTAGCTATTGCCCATGCTGGGCGCACAACATTAAGGGGTAAACCCCTTAAGATCCCCAAATTCAATATCTTTATTCGATTAAAAATCTTTTTGCACAAATCAGCAAAAGGCAAACCCCTTAAGATCCCCGAACGCATTTGCTTCGCAAATGAGAATTTGGAAATTGTTTCTAAAGCATTATAAAAACGTTTTGCATAAAGCCGCAAAATGCAAAGCAAATGAGATTAGGAAAGTTATTCAAAAGAATTACGAAAAAGACCATTTTGCACAGATCAGCAACAGGGCTCTACCCTTTAAACCTTTTTAAATAACGTCTTATAATAGAGAATTCTTTTATTTCTTAATTGTTTCTCAATATTTTTTGCTAGCATAAGAAAATATCTCATACTCTTCATAATATATTAATAAATTTTGTGAGCACGCCACATCATAAGAACGAAGTAATCTCTTAATCGAAAAAAGTACAACTATAGAAAAAGTGTGGAGAATAAGAAATATTCTTCGGAGAATTTAAATGAAGTCCATACCTAATTCAAGAAATATAATATAAATAGTATCAAGTATCATAAAAACATTAAAAGCCCGTTGATTTATTTTAGGGGCTTAGGAATCCGCTTTGAGGGAAGTTACATCTGGAGCAAAGACTTTGTTTTCTGCACCTTGATTTTCAATCTGATTTCCATGGTTATCTAAAATTACTTCACCATCAAAATTTTCTTTTAGTGCATATTCTAAAGATATGAGCCCTATTTCCAGTTGTTCTTTTTCAGGCTCCTTTGTAGTAATTTTTTGTAGCATCAAACCTGGATAGGCAAGAATTTTTCCTGTTTTTGTATCGATGATTTTTGCGGTAAACCTTTGAAATTCGTAAGCTAATCCTGCGACTAGAGGGAGAAGTACTATTCTAGATATTACTTTCTGTAAAGTTGAATTGAAGCCTAATCCACCCGTTATGGCAAAAACAATAATCGAAGCAAAAACCGTAATTATCAAGAAACTAGTACCACACCTGGGATGCAAGGTCGTGTATTTTTCGGCGTATTTTACCTCTAAAGGTTCGTTGTTTTCGTACGTATACACACTTTTATGCTCGGCTCCATGGTATTGAAATACTCTTTTTATATCTTTCATGAAAGAAATACCCCAGATGTAGACGACAACCAAAAGCGCCCTTATAAAACCTTCAATGAAAGCAAACCAAAATTCAGATTTGATGTTGAAAGGTCTGGTTACAAATACAGGTAAAACACCGAACCCTAAGGTTGCAACTACAATAGCAATTAATATAGCAACGACCATATCTTTTGTAGTTAATTCTTCCTCTTCTTCTCCAGATACATTAGCCGAATAAGACAATGCGTTCATACCAACTATCATAGAATGTAGCAATACAAAAAAACCTCTAATAAAAGGTATTTTTTCCCAAATTCCCCAGGAGTTATCCTTTAACCTTTTAACCGCTATATTTCCGTCCTTCCTTTTTACTGCGACAACGGTATTTATTCCTTTCATCATTACGCCTTCAATAACCGCTTGTCCGCCAACGGTTTTAGGTTTTGATTTCACTAGATTGAATCCTCCTTAATATCTCTTCTGCAACACCTTGTTCAGTAACTACATAGTAAAATTTTAAAGCCTCTTTGTCAATTCCGTTGTTCTTACTAAGTATTTGAGAAGCCTTCCTTCGCAATTTGTATCTTTCATCGTTATCTAATTTAGTAATATCTTTTATTATATCAAAAAGATGCGTGTTTTTTGAACACGCTTCAATGATCTCTTTTATTACTTTCTCATTTTCATTCATTTTTAATGTTGAGAATACTCTTCTGGGGAAATATTTTCAGAAACCTTAGCCACCACTTTAAACTTAATACCCGTTCTTTTTTCCGAACCTACTTCAACCTCCACAAAACCAGGAATAACGTATATCTCTTTTCCTTTAGCCTCGATAAATCTCTTTGCAATGGCAATAGCCTTCACTGCTTGATTAACTGCTCCAGCTCCAATAGCTTGTAGCTCAACTTCGTCTGTTTTTGATAAAACCCCCGCTATAGCTCCTGCTACTTTGTTCGGTGCGGATGAATGACTAACTTTCAACACTTCCATGTCTTGGCTCCTCCTTTGTGGACAGGCTATATAAAGTTATTTTATCACAAATTTAAATAATGTCAAAGAAAAAATTGAACAAAGAATACCTATGTGGTATAATTGAAAAGGAAACAGCCTCACGGCAAGTAAGGAAGTTAATATTTACTGCATTATTTCAAGGGAAAACGGTGAAAATCCGTTACGGTCGCGCCACCGTAATCGGGGACGAAACTTACAAAAAGTCACTGGAAAGTTCCGGGAAGGCGTAAGGAGTAGAGTGATCCGAAAGTCGGGAGACCTGAATAATGCAGCTTTTTCTATCTCTTCGCGCCAAAGAGATAGAAAAAAATATTTAAATGGCGCTAATTTATATAAGGAGGCCATTTGGGATGAGGAAGGTATTATTTACATTTTTTGCTATTTTTTTGTCGGTTGTTGTGTCGGCAGCGTATTTTATGGTGGATGATCTTGGAAGATTAGTCCCCTTTGAAGGAGAAGTTAACAGGGTTATTTCTGCCGCACCAGCTGTATCTGATTACATCAAATTTCTAGGTTTAGAGGAAAAAGTTCTGGGCGTTACTGACTGGGATATTAATATTGATGCCGAGAAAATTGGTAATTTAGTTCCTTTAAACCTGGAGAAAATAGTTTCTTTGAATCCGGATGTTGTTTTTTTAACAGGAGGATTTCAAGAACCTGAGATTAGCAGGTTGGAAAGATACAATATCAAATCGTTTGTGATTAATCCAGTAAGTTTCAACGATATTTACAGGGAAATTGTATTAATTGGGAGTATATTGGGTGAAAGAGAAAAAGCCCAGGCTATTTCAAATGAACTACGACAAAGTGTTTTAAGTATCGCTAAAAGTTCTTTCACTTGGAAAAACAAGCCAACAGTGCTATATTTAATGGTTCAAAATAACGTATCTGAAATTTGGACGGCAGGAACCGGTTCATACATAAATGAGTTAATTGCTTACGCTGGAGGATTAAATTTAGCCGCTCCATATACTGGGAACAATGGTTTTTTACCCGTTGGACCTGAATTCGTCGTTGCTCAAAATCCTGATATCATAATCGTTGACTCATACTATGAAGGCGACGAAACCGCTAAAAATGCTCTCTTGAATGCCAAACAGTTTGAAAACGTGAAAGCTGTTAAAGAAGGAAAAATTGTAATAGTCGATGGTAACAAAATGCATCAACCTTCTCCATCGCTGCTCGATGTCCTTGAACAATTATATGAGTATTTTGGTGAAAACAGATGAAAATCATCCAAAAACAAGGGGAAGCCCCCCTTGTTTTATTTCTTACAATCTCGAGCTTTATATTAATTTTACTTTTCACATCTTTTGGGAGTGTAAAGATTCCTGTTGAGGACATCTTCAACTCTTTAATGGGTAAAAGCAACAACGATATTTACAACAATTTGATTTTAAACATAAGACTTCCAAGAGTGGTTGGAAGTTTTCTAGTAGGTAGCATATTGGCAGTCTCTGGGAATGTCTTACAATTGGTAGTACAAAATCCTCTCGCAGATCCATACATTTTAGGAATCTCGTCAGGAGCAAGCTTTGGTGCAGTATTATACACAGCGTTGAGCAGCATTTATGGTCTTTCCCTTTTTCTTGGATTAGAAACTTTTTCTTTTCTTTTTGGCATATTTGCAACATTTATTGTTTTAATATTGGCGCGACAGGGTAAAAAACTTCCCGTTTTATCTCTAATACTAAGTGGTGTAATAATTAGCTTTTTGTTTAATTCATTTACTACACTTTTTACCGTGATGTACTGGAGAAACTTAATTCATGTCAACATCTGGTTGATGGGAAGTACGGGGGATTTAATTTGGAGTGATAATTTTAAATTGTTTTTTACGCTCATCATTCAATTTGTTTTAGTTTTATTATTTTCCAAACAATTGAACGTTCTTTCGATGGGAGATGACATGGCAGTATTTTCTGGAATAAATCCCGATCGATTGAAGCTTTTTTTGATCGTAATAAACGTTTTCGCAGTATCTTTTACCGTATCACAAGTAGGAATAATAGGTTTTGTAGGGCTTATAATCCCTCATATAGTTAGAATCGTTAAAGGGCCATATTCTTTTATTTCAAACTTGTACTCGCTTTTCATAGGAGGAATGTTTTTAATGTCTGCAGATTTTGTTTCCAGAACATTATTTGCTCCCACAGAACTTCCTATAGGTGTGGTAACATCAATAGTAGGTGCCCCAATATTCATTTTCGTCATGAGGAGAAAAGAGAAAATATGATAACGTTTAAAAACGTCCGTTTCACTTATGGGAATGGCTTTTTTTTGAAAATCGAAGATTTAAAAATAAAAAAAGGAGATATTATTTCTATAATTGGCCCAAATGGAGCAGGTAAAAGTACTCTTATCAAGATTCTTTCAGGGATTCTAAGAAATTACAAGGGAGAAATAATTCTACAAAACAATGAATTAAAGAATTATTCGTATAAAGAGCTTTCGAAGAAGGTAGCCGTTGTACCCCAAGAATTCAACACCTCTTTCGATTATGATTTGGAAAGTATAGTTTCAACGTCAAGAATACCTTTTTCAAAGAGGATAAACTTTTTTGAATCAGAACAAGACAGAAGAATTATCGATGAAGCTCTTAAAACTGTTGGACTGATAAGTTATAAGAACAAGCCCTTTTCATCATTGTCAGGAGGAGAAAAGCAAAAAGTTATGATAGCTCGAGCAATAGCTCAACAAACGCCCGTATTGCTTTTAGATGAATTCTCTTCGCATTTAGACCCCGGTTACACCCAAAGCCTTTTGAAATTGGTTAAGGAAATGGTTACCAAAGAAAAGAAAACGGTTCTAGCAGTATTTCACGATGTGAATAATGCGGCGTTATTCTCTGATAAAATAATCGTTATGAAGGATGGATCTATTAGATACTCTGGTACACCGGCAGAGGTGTTAAATGAATCCATCATGGATGAAATCTTTGAGATGAATGCTTATATTATAAAACATCCGGTTAAAAAAGTTCCTCAAATTTTATTTAAATAAGGTGTGAAAATGGCTACTATCGATGTTATTGGTGGAATCTTTTTAGACATTTATATACTGAAAAATGATGGTAATCACAATTCAAAAATTCTACAACTTCCTGGAGGATCCGCGTTAAATGTGGCTATTGGTCTTGCTCGATTAGGTCATAACGTAAGAATGTTCGGTAACGTGGGCAAAGATTTCGTTGGAGAGTTTTTATTGGAGAAGCTATCCTTTCATTCTGTTAATGTTGAATGGATAAAGAAAGTAGATCAACACACGGCTACTTTCATCACAATGAATGAAAAGCCCATTGCAGTAGATAGAAGAATAAACGATTTAGACTTGATTATACCAAAGAAAAAATCAGAGTATCTCTTCATCACTACCGAAACGAACGAACGAATAATAAACAGCAATATTTTTCTGAACTACAAAAAAACCTTTTTTGATATAGGTCCTAGACCAAAATTAATAGATAAAAAGTGTGAAAATGTTTTTTTCATCGGCAACGAAAAAGAGTGCAAAGATTTTCTATTCACTTGCGATGTTGTAAAACTGGGGAAAAAAGGCGCTAAATGGGGTGAAAAGATAGTGGCATTATCTGGCAGAAAGGCTTCATACCAAATCGGTATGGGAGATGTGTTTGACACGGTCTTCATAGACGGAATTTTAAATAATATAGAAAAAGAGCAAATTCTACATAATGCCGTTAACGCTACTCAAAAAGTCTCAGAATACTTGGGTGCTTACAATAAAATTATCAATATATAGTTATAGTAATTAATTCGATTCATTCATTTTCAGAAGCTAAAGCTTCCTTTTTATGCCCACATTCTATCACGTCTTTCAAAGTGATATTAGATAACTCGTTAAATATTGCTTTTCGTACCCTTTGCCAGACAAACTCTACGGGACAAATTTTTTGATTTTCACATTCACCCTCGGAAATACAATCGTAAGAGTTCAACGGTTCTTCTAAAACCTCTACGATTTCGGAAAGTTTGATTTCCTCAGGAGCCTTTGTAAAATAAAATCCTCCAAATTTACCTTTTTCCGAAGAAACTATTTCAGCTTTTTTTAATTTGGCAAATATCTTTGCCAAAAATTCTTGTGAAATACCTGAACTTTCCGCAATCTTCGATATTGAGATTTTGATGTTTTCCTCATCTTTGATTCTATTTTGAAGTTTATACATTTCATATAAACCACGTATAGCATAACAGCTCTTGATTGTTAAAGACATGAAGGTCCCACCCCTTTTATTTTTTTTATAAACAATCCCTTCACCCACAAATTGCTACATTTAACCCAAATCATTTTTTCCTGAAGGCGTCCCAAAATTAATAAATTTTTTTAAGAAACACTAAAGTTTGTTTTGACGCTTTTTTGCCTCACTATTCGCCCTAATAGAAAAAGGCATTCTTTTCACAATCATCGGTATGAATATTAGTTGAAGAATTATACCAGGAATCCCGAACACATAACTCATCAAAATTGAAGTTAAAGGGCTAAGATTTATATTAAGGATTAATCCTATGGTGTAGTAAGCTACCATATATACACCCCTACCTATCAACATAGATACTAAGAGATCCAAATAAATATTTTTCTTATTTAAAAGGCCTGATATAAATCCATAGGTTGCAACTTCTATGGTCATAAATATGAAAACAGGGAATGGCGGCATACCGAAAAGTAAAAAATTTAAAACAGGCATTAAAGCCCCTACAAGTAATCCAATCGTTGCCCCTTCCATGATACCAGCCATTAAAGCAACAAAATGCAACGGTAAGATTATAATTCCCAGCATTGGATTACCGATGCTATGAACCAAAAATGAAAAGACAACAACTCCCAACGCTATATAAACAGGTGATCTTGCAACCCTTTTTACAGCTGTATGCTGAGAAGCAGAATTCTTCATTAAATTGCCCCCTTCTGATATACGAATTTAAATTGATATTAGATTTTTGAAAGTATAACTGTTTTGTTTTGAATAAGGTACCACTTGAAACAAATCCATGTTGAAACAAAATTCAAGATCATCTTTAAGTCCCAAAGCTTTTAGTCTTTTGGCATGATCAGAATCCATAACGTAACTCTTTTTACATTTAGTTAAATTTAAGGATACTTTTGCTCCGTCATTTAAGTGATAAGTTTGTTTTTCCATGATTTTTTGAACAAATAATCCACCCAGATATGAATCTTCAAAAGAAATTGAACGGTTGGTACCAGAACAAACTACTCCAATACTTTGATAATTCCCTTGTATTATGAATTCAACCACGGAAGAAAAATTCAACAATGAAAGGGCAATTATATCTCCCAGTTCGCTTGTTTTTTTCATAGCTTTTGATCCGTTGGAAGTAGTTAGTACAATGGATTTTTTCCTTATTTTATCAGAATTATTTAAAAACTCTAATGGGGAATTGCCAAAATCAAAACCTTCTAACTTTATTGCTTCTCTTTCCCCTGCGAGTAAATATCCCATCTTTTTTAATTCTTTTGCCACTTCGATGCTATCTGTTACAAAAATTTCTTCAGCACCACAATGGAGTAATGCTGATATGCTAGAAGTAGCCCTTAAAAGATCTATAAGTATATAGATTTGATGATTTTTTATATTTTCATTCGGCAGAAAATAGACATTCAATTCTGGTTCGAATAGACTTTCTTCTTTTATCTTAATCGATCTCCTTTTCTTCTGGAGTAAGATAAGTTTCAAGCCCATAATATTCAAGATGCCACGTTTCATTTAAAGAAGCTAAAACGTATCTATAATCTCCCTCATATATTACATGTGAAACGGATGCATTGTCAACTCTAAAAGAGGTATGTTGATTAAGTGGAATATTGAGAATCCATGAAATGATAGTCCTAATAGCTAAACCATGTGCAACCACAACTATTTTATCCTCTAATTTATGCTCCTTAACTATTCTTTTTATAGCCCTTACCGCCCTTCTTTGCACATCACCTAAAGTCTCAACATCTTCCACTGAGGCCCAGATATCCTTATGCCAATACTCCAATTCTTCTTTGTAATTAAGAAGTATCTCTTCTATCTTTTTCCCATCCCATTTTCCTATATTACATTCGTTCAAATCGGAATCTTTTTTTATTTGCAAATTGTGGTATTGATTGATGATTTCTGCCGTTTTAATAGCCCTTTGTAAAACGGATGTATACATCCCATCTATTTTGATATTTTTGAATCTTTCTGCGGTTGCCTTAGCCTGATTAATCCCTTCTTCATCAAGCTCTACGTCTCTTTGGCCTTGCCAAATCCCCATTTTGTTCCAAAGTGTAGCTCCATGTCTTACTAAGTAAATATCCAAAACACAGACACCTCCAATTATTCCCATTCTATTGTGGCAGGGGGCTTTGATGAGATATCGTAAACCACTCTGGTAATTTCTTCAACTTCGTTGGTTATTCTGCTGGAAACCAAGTCCAAAATTTCAAAGGGAATTTTAGACCAATCTGCGGTCATACCCTCCACACTATCAACAGCCCTTAAAGATACCACATAACCATAACTTCTTTTATCCCCAGTTATACCTACAGTTCTTATCGGTATTAATATGGCAAAGGCTTGCCATACTTTATCGTACCAACCTGTTTCTTTTAGTGTTTTGATAAAAATATTATCAACTTTTTTTAAAATTGTCAGTTTTTCTTCGGTAATTTCACCAATGATTCGAATAGCTAATCCTGGCCCTGGAAATGGATGCCTGTACAGTATTTCCCTTGGGAGCCCTAAGATTTCTCCTACACTTCGAACTTCATCTTTAAATAATTCTCTAAGTGGCTCTACTATTTTTAAGTCTATATTCTCTGGAAGTCCCCCCACGTTGTGATGACTCTTAATCTTGAATGTTTTTTTTCCAGATTTCGCACTTTCTATGACATCTGAATATATTGTTCCTTGAATTAAATACTCACAATCTTTCTCTTTTTTTGCTTCTTCTTCAAAAACTCTGATAAACTCTTCGCCAATTATTTTACGTTTTTGTTCAGGATCAGTGATTCCTTTTAATTTGCCTAAAAATTGTTCTTGGGCATCTACGGTGGTCAAATTTAAACCGATATAGTCTCTGAACGTACTTTCAACTTCTTCAACCTCATTCATTCTCAAAAGGCCATGGTTTACAAAGATGGCTTTCAGGTTGTTTCCTATAGCTCTGTGGGTTAATACAGCGGCAACCGATGAATCTACTCCTCCTGATAAAGCTATAATCGCTTTTTTATCACCGATTGTGTCTTTTATTTTATTTATCTTATCTTCAACAAAGTCCATCAAAGTCCATGAACCTTTCAACCCACATATGCCATGAACAAAATTTTTCAATATATCGATTCCAAATTCAGTATGCCTAACTTCAGGGTGAAATTGGATGCAGTATATATTTTCTGATTCGTTTTCAAAAGAAGAGATGATATTGTTTGAAGTGAGAGAAGTAATTCTAAATTTCTCAGGAACTTTCGTCACCATATCCTTATGGCTCATCCAAACGTTAAATACGCTTGGAAGCTTTTTAAATAACAGAGATTGGTTGGTTATGGAAATTTTAGTTTTTCCATACTCAGCTATACCTCTTTGTTCAACCTTTCCACCAAGTTTCTTCGCCAAAAGCTGCATCCCATAACAGATACCTAAAATAGGAAGTTTGGCATGAAATATTTCATCTGATACATGGGGAGCATCAACATCATAAACACTATCAGGTCCACCGGACAAGACTATACCTTTCACGTTGTTAAGGGATATAGTATCGTCATATTGTGCTACTTCTGAAAATACCCCCAGATCTCTAATCCTTTTTGCTAGAAGCTGAGTGTACTGAGAACCATAATCGATGACAAGAATCTTTTCCATTGAGAGACCTCCGAAATTGATATGCTTTTACTATAAACCCATAAGATCATAAAATTATAACCCTATTTTTTTTATCAGGTTCGTATGAGGATAAATTTGTATTTTTGTATAATAAAGTGTAAATATTACTTGCCAAAAAATCGTATTCAATCTGATTTAAATAGATTTCAGGTATACTTTCATACTTTTTTTTACTTGATAATAGTTTGTCGTTTAATCTATTATATATTTTTCTGTATCTCGATGGGGTAGTAATAATTGGATAAGTAGAAAGATCTTTTATTTTACCCAGCAATTCTTGACCCTTCTTTGTGAAGGCTAAAACCCTTAAATATTGTGGTCCATAATTGTTATATAATTTTACATCTTTCTCTTTTAAATCAAATAGAATCTTTAAAAGCGTCCTTTTCACTCTTGTCAACGTAAACCTTTTCGTCTTAACGTTGTTTACTAATTCTGTAAGATTGGAACTTGTTTTGGAAAATTTTGAATACCTTGTTTCTAATCCTTCTTTTACTCCGTCTATCTGAATGAATTCTTCTCTTTTCATCATTCGCAACTTAGCTAAAACTATGTCTCGCATATCTTCAAATATTATTGGGGCTTTACCTTTCTCAATCTCCCTAAGTAGAACTTCATAAGAAAAGGGTGGAACTCCTTGCTTAACTTTGTTCATCTCTTTTTTTTCTATAAGATTTCGTATTGCAGTGGCGCTGGAAATTTCACCGGTGAATTCTTTTTGATTGTATTCCGCCTTTATTCTTTGAATAGTATGTGGAACGATCTTTGAATTATATAATTTTAAGGCATTTAAATACTCCAAACCTAAGATATCGTTTGATTGCTCTAATATGTCTAGTACATTGTGTTCGTAATTTGAAGATTCTAAATGCTCAACTAAAGCAAACTTTCTAGCATTTGGGAAGGATAAACCTTTTTTTAAATTTTTGTTGAGTAACTTCTTAAAATTTTTGGGTTGCTCGTATAAAATGTTCGATATTTTATCTAAAACTTCTAAATTACTAGATTCACTTCCAAAAACTATATCTGTAACAACATTGGTTCTCTCTAATACGCCTATGGCTCCTGTTGCGAATCCACTTGCATCTTGTATACAATAGACAAATGGTAATTCCAAGACAACGTCTACTCCCATATTAACAGCAATTTCGGCTCGAGAAAACTTATCCAAGATTGCAGGTTCTCCTCTTTGGACAAAATTCCCACTCATTACAGCGATTGTGTAATCAGGGTTAATTAAAGTTTTAGCTTCTTTCAAATGATGGAGGTGCCCGTTATGAAAAGGATTGTATTCAACAACTATACCTAAAACTTTCAAAATTGATCTCCTTTTTAAAAAATAGCCTTTTATATTTATTATACCATATTTGTATACGTCATTTGCAGAGCAAATGAGGTTTTGGGTGCTGTTCAAAAGCATTACGAATAAAGTTTTTTGCAGAAAGCAGCAAAAAAATTAATTAAGTATTTAATGAATTATAATCTAAATATGTTAAAATTATAAAAAATAATCCAACCGATATAATTAAAAAAGGAGTCATAGAAACTAATGAATATTTTACTTTCAAATGACGATGGAATAATGTCTCCAGGTATTATTACTTTAAAAACTTATCTGCAAGAAAAGCATAATGTTTACGTTGTCGCCCCCGATATAGAACGAAGTGCAACTGGACATGGAATTACAGTCAGAAACCCTCTTTGGGCTAAAAAAGTTAAGTTTGGAGATACTTTTTTTGGTCATGCAGTGAATGGAACACCTGCTGACTGTGTTAAAATAGGATTAGATGCAATATATAAAGATATACATTTCGACTTTGTAATCTCCGGTATAAACAGGGGAGCGAATCTGGGAACGGATGTCCTTTATTCTGGTACCGTGTCTGCAGCATTAGAAGGTGCTGTTGGTGGTTATCCTTCTATCGCTGTTTCCTGTGTTGACTTTTCTAATCCTAACTTCGAAGATGGGGCAAAGGTTGTTTTGAATATCTTGGAAAAATTAGATTTGAACAATTGGCCTGAATTTACTACATTAAACATTAACATCCCAAGAATTCCGTATGATGAAATGAAAGGTTTAAAAATTACCAAGCAAAGCAGAAGAAGATACCAAGATTACTTTGAAGAAAGAAAAGATCCTTTTGGAAATTCTTATTATTGGATGTTGGGAAATATCATAGAAGATGATAACGATGATAATTCAGATTATAATGTAATAAAACAAGGTTATGTTTCTGTAACCCCACTGAGTGTTTTCATGACAAAGTATGATTTTATAGATGAATTAAAATCACGGTTGGAGGTTTAAAGAGATGGAAATTCGACTCATTGGAGACCCTGTTTTAAGAAAAAGGGCGAAAAAAGTGGAAAAAATCGATGAAAACTTAAAAAATGTCATTGATGAAATGTTTTCGACAATGTATCTATACGACGGAGTAGGTTTAGCCGCACCTCAAGTGGGAATATCGTTGAGGTTTTTTATTATGGATTCTAGAGAAAACGAAGGAGACAGCCTCACGGCAAATAACGAAAAGGGCAAAAAAGTTGTTATTAACCCCGAAATAATAGAGTTCTTGGGAAAAGAGGTTAGCTTTGAAGAAGGGTGTTTAAGCATTCCTGATATATTTGAAGATGTAGTAAGAGCAGAAGGTGTGAAGGTTCGTTACCAGGATTTAAGCGGAAAAGTTATTGAGGAAGATCTTCACGGATATCAGGCAAGAATATTCCAACATGAAACAGATCATCTTGATGGGATTTTATTCACCGACAAATTACCCCTTGTAAAGAAAGCCAGGTTAAAAAAAGAATTAAACAAACTGATAGAAAAGGGGAAAAATCGCTCATTAGAGTTAGAGGATAAGGTTAAATTATGACAACTAACAACGATTTTAAAATTGTTTTCATGGGTACCCCTGATTTTGGAGCTGAAGTTTTAGAAGAATTAATAAATCACAATTTTAATGTTGTCGGAGTATTTTCCCAACCTGACAGACCTAGAGGGCGCGGAAAAAAACTTCAACCAACTCCAGCTAAGGAAATTGCCCTCAAATACAATATTCCCATATTTCAACCAAAAAGTGTTAATAAAGGAGAAGGCTTTGACTTTTTGAAAGAGTTGAATCCTGATATTATTATTACGGCTGCTTTTGGAAAAATATTGAGAAAAAACGTTTTAAAACTACCACAAAAAGGATGTTGGAACGTTCATGCATCTCTGTTGCCAAAATATAGGGGAGCTGCTCCTATTCAAAGAGCTATAGAAAACGGAGAAAAAGAAACAGGAATCAGTATTTTCAAGATGGTAGAAGCTCTGGACGCAGGAGATATTGCCATTCAAAAAAGTATACCCATTGAAATAAACGACAATTATGGCGTAGTTTATGAAAAATTATTAGCTCTTGCCAAAGAAACTGTGTTGGAGTTTTTAAATTCATTCGATCGGTTAATTTTGAAACCACAAAATGAAGAAGAAGCCTCATATGCAGAAAAAATTACAAAAGAAGACCTAATTGTAGATTTTGATAATGATACTCTAAAGGTTCATAACAAAATTAGAGCTTACGATCCCTACCCTGGAGTAAGAAGCATATACGAAAAAGAAGAGGTAAAGATGTTTGGCTCGGAATTTTCTGTTGATTTGACGACAATTGAAAATAAAGAAGAGCCAGGAACAATAATTGATATTGAAAAAGATGGCATAATTGTAAAATGTAGAAATGGGGCTGTAAAAGTGAAAGAGATACAATTCCCAGGTAAAAAAAAGATAACCACAATAGATGCCATCAATGGCAAAAAACTAAAATTACTTGGGCAGTTTAGACCTTATTAAAGAATAGCTTTTCAACGTTGCTTTTTATTATCTCTTTCAAAGTTTCAATATCAATCCCTTTTATTTCTGATATTTTCTCATAAATATACTTTACGTAGGTTGGTTTGTTCCTTTTTCCTCTAAAAGGTACAGGAGGTAAAAAAGGGGAATCTGTTTCAGGCAAAATTCTTTCAACAGGTGTTTTTTCAACCACTTCCCTCAATTTATTATTTTTTGGATAAGTAATTGGACCATCAAACCCTATATATAAGCCCAAATCCAAAAATTTCTGAGCCTTTTCCCAATCACTTGAAAAGCAATGAACCACACCTTTATACTCAGATAATCCTTTTTTTTGTAAAAAATTGTATGCCTCATCATACGCATCTCTAATATGAAAAACTACTGGTAAGCCTACCTCTTTAGCAATATCTAATTGGGTATCCAAACTTTTATACTGGTCCTGTTTATTAGTTTCCCAATGAAAATCCAATCCGATTTCTCCAATTGCAACTATCTTAGGTTTTCTTGATAGTTCTTTTATTTCATCTAAATCCGTTTCCTTTAAACCTTCGCTTTCGGTGGGATGTATCCCAACAGTTCCGAATATTTTTTCTTTATTTTTTACGAAATCAACTACATTTTTAGAAGTCTCTACGTTTATACCTATTTCGATCAACAGATCCAACTCTTCATTAACTTTTTTCATTATCTCTTGTCTATCCTCATCAAACTGTTTGAGTAACAAGTGGCAATGAGTATCAATAAAATTCAATTTATTTACTCCCTTCTCAAATAGAATACACTATCTTCTAAAATTATACAGATTGAGACCAACTTCTGAATCAAATTTTCTATCTACAGTGCCATCTATACTTTCAACGATTATTTCTGCGGTTCCACTAACTATTGCAGAATTCAAATGCCCACCATATGAACGAAGATCAGAATCTGAGATAATCACATGTAAGTGCAAATAAGTCTCTCCATTCATAGTAGATATATTTCCTGTGAGATTCAATATTTCAAAGTCTCCTTTAAACTCTTTTGAATAGTATTTCTTCTCATGGGTATTGAACAAACCAATAGTTATAGCGTTCGTTGAACCTAAACCATATACAGTGCCTAATTTTATTGAATTTTTTGTACAAAAGTCTTTCAAAGTTGAAAATATTTCTTCTCCCTTATCTAATCTAACTATGTATTTACTACCAAATTTAGCATAATCCATTCGATACTCCCCCCTCCAATTAGATTAATGAAAATCATACCACACATTTGTTATGATGGCTTTAAGCAAAAGAAAAACATTATAAGGGTGCTTTATTAATTTATAATTAATGATTTTTATGATAAAATATAAAAGAACGTTTAAAATTCTCTCAGGCTACGGAGCGAAGGGGTAACAGGATCCCTTCCTTAATGGACGTGGAACGGGTTGAAAGGGTGAGAAAATCACTTCCCTAGATGGGTGGGAGCATTTGCCGCAGTGTGCAAAAAATGTTTTTAAATGATTTTGACCTTGATTTGGGGTTTTTAAGGGGAACCCCCTTAATGGCCATGGGTGGGCTGCGGGGCGAAGGGG
>NZ_JAHC01000002.1 GCF_002924625.1 Petrotoga sibirica DSM 13575
TGCGGGGCGAAGGGGCGCAAACGTAGATAGAATAAATATTTTAGAAACTAACTAATTTTTAAAAATAAGTTTTTGCTTCTAAAAAGGTTACAGTTTGGAAAGGAGAAGAAGATGAAAAAAGCTTTTGTTTTTGATTTGGATGGTACTCTTTTAAATTCTGAGGTAAGAATTTCACCAAAAACATATCAAGCTCTAAAAAAGTTGAAAGAAGAAGGCCATCTTATTGTAATAGCAAGTGGAAGAATGTATGCATCGACTATGTACGTTGTTGAAAACTTTCTACCGTTTTTGAAAGGGAACGTGATTATTTCCTCCTACAACGGCGGATACATAGTCGACCTCAATGGAAAAGTAGTCTTTGAAAAAGGTGTTTCAAAGGAAAGTGCTGTCAAATGTATAAAATTCCTTAGAGACCTTAAGATCCACAGACATATCTATATAAACGATAAACTTATTTCAGAAATAGACGATAAAGAGATTAGAGATTACTCTAAACATTCATTTGTTGATTACGTGCTAGTAGATGACTTAATATCTGAAATAGAAAATTCATCTCACCCAACATTAAAAATATTAGCAATTGGAGAGCCTGATAAAATAAACCTCGTTAAAAAATTGGCGGAAAAAGAGTTTCAAGGAGAGTTTAACCTCATGAAATCTTGGGATACTTATTTGGATTTTATTCCTTATGATGTCTCCAAAGGAAATAGCTTGAAGATAATTTCAAAAATGTACAACTTAGATCCCAACACTCTATACGTTTTTGGTGATTCCGAAAACGATATAGACATGCTTGAATTAACAAAAAACAGTTTTGCCATGGGAAACGCTAAAGAAGATGTAAAAAAAGTAGCAAATTATTTGATACCAAGTAACGATGAGGACGGTGTGGCATATGCCATTGAAAAGATACTGGCTGACGATATCGACAATGTTAATATTTAGCTTTACTTTTGGAAGTATATACGATATAATACAAGAGGATAATCATATAGTTGGAAAATTTTTTCATACGTTAAAAGATATTGAAATTGCTGAAATAGACCCAAATTACATGGTGGGGTATTTTTTGGATTTACATGAAATAGATTCCGAACTTTGTTATTTGGCGTTAGGTTCAGTTAGAAACTTTTCTTTAATTCAGGATTTTTCAAGAGAATTAGGTTATTACCTTAAAAACTTGGGAATAGATTTTGTTGTATTCGGTAATTTAATGGTTTTGGAAAAAGATGCGGATGATCCTTTAAAGTATATTGGAAATTCCCCTTATTTGATATCTGAAATCATTTACCGAATGATAAGAGGATTAGAAACAAGTGGTGTTACCCCTGTAATCATTGTAACATCTAAAGACGATAGAAACGCAACTCAATCCTTACTTCAAAAAGGCGGATCATTTTACACTTATTCAGATCAAATAAAAAATGTGGACCTCTTTTTTGATGGTAATAATCTTTACCTTCAGAAAAACAATCTATTTTCCCTTCCATGGAATTACGGGAAAGGTACTCTTGAAGAGACTATTCAAGAAATTTTTAGCAATAGCATTATTTTAACGGGATGGCGTGATGAAGGCGAAAATTTATTATATAGAAAAATAAATACTACAGATATAAAATCAGTAACCTATTTTTCTAAATCAGTGGAGGAAAATGCAAAGAAGGTCTTTTCTGGCGAATTACTACCTACCGGAAATAAAAATTGGTAAACGTTCTTTCATTATTTCTTAGGGGGGCTAAAATTGAAAAGTATTGGTTTAGATACATCTGGAAAAATGATCGTAAAAGGACCTCAAAAGGCAAGAGGCATATTGACTGTTTCTGGTTCGAAAAACGCTGTGCTACCAATTATGGGAGCATCCTTACTCACTGATGATGACATTGAGTTAAGAAATGTCCCTGATTTAGCCGACGTTAGAACAATGATCGAAATACTTGAAAGTGCAGGGAAAGTAATAGAACGTTTTGATGATCAACTTATAATTAAAAGCTCCGGAACTATCAATTCTGAGATTCCATATGAACCCGTAAGAAAAATGAGGGCTTCTTTCAACGTTTATGGTCCATTAACCCTTAGAAATGGTTATGCGAAAGTTGCCCTTCCAGGCGGATGTTCTATCGGTGCAAGGCCTGTGGACTTTCATTTAGAGGGTTTAAAGAAGTTGGGAATAGAAAGTACGATCGAACACGGTTTCGTAACCAGTAAATTGAACAATCCCAATAGCCTAATAAATATATCTTTACCTTTTCCAAGTGTTGGAGCCACAGAACATGTCTTAACCACTGCTTGCTTGTTGGAAGGTGTAAAAACGACTATAACTAATTGTGCCATCGAACCAGAGGTAACAGATTTAGTTAACTTTTTAAACAAAATGGGAGCTAAGATAACGGGTGGGGGAACTTCAATATTGAAAATCGTAGGGGTAAAAAAATTATCAGGTGTAAAATACACTATAATCCCTGACAGAATTGAAGCTGGCACCTATATTATACTAGGTAAACTCATTGGCAAAGAACTAACCATAAAAAATGTATCAGCTGAGCATCTAGATAGTTTATTCTCAATATTTGAAAATATAGGAAGCCCAGTGGATTACGATGAGAAAAAAAGAGAAGTAAAAGTAGAAGAAACTTCTATGGATACATTGAACAGTATCAGCATGGAAACATCCCCTTTCCCAGGATTCCCAACAGATTTACAACCTCAAATCACAACATTTTTATCTTTGGTCCCAGGAAGATCTACAATAACTGAATCTGTATTTAAAAGTAGATTTTATCACATCGATGAGTTGAACAGAATGGGAGCAAAGATCAGGGTAGAAGACAATACAGCAATTATAGAAGGGGTAAACAAACTATCAGGGGCACCTGTAGAGGCCACAGATCTAAGGGCCGCTGCAGCGTTACTTATAGCGGGACTCGTTGCAGAAGGAGAAACAATCATCTCAAACGTGGATCATATTTTCAGAGGATACGAAAACATACACGAAAAATTAGAACAAGTGGGTATAGACTTAATTTACGAAAAATAGATTTCTTTCTTATAACTTCAAAAAAGCTGGCTTTAAAAAGCCAGCTTTTTGATTTATGGGTCATCTTAGAATTTAAATTGGGCTTTGAGATATAGATACCAATGTAAGTCTGCTAAGGTATCTGCTCCGTTTACATTACCATAAACGTCCAGAGTTTCGTTACCAAGGTGGGCTCCTGCAGAGATGTAGTCGTTGATAGCATAAGAAACGTTAGCTATATACGCTATTGGATTTTCTTCTGGTTCTCCATCTTCGAAGAAATAGTAAACATCGGCAGCTAAGGTTACAGGAACTTCAGCCACACCGTAGGTTAAATATCCATGAGGTGTAATAGATAATGTGCTTGCAAAGTCAGTTAAGTCAGCAACTTCGACGGGAACTTCTACTCCTACAACACTTAGATCGGAAATAGCGTATTCAACGGTTGGAGTAAGAGCTAAGGAATATACGGGAGTTGCATCTAATAAATTTATTGTTAATTTATCAGTTAAATCTACTGTCAACGGGGCCGCAAGATAGCTTACATCTACTCCTGCTGTAACTTCTTGTTTATCGGCAACGAAAAGACCGGCTCCACCTTCTTCTGCATAAACTGTTTCTAGGTTATTCTGCCATGTGAAACCAACGTGAGGTGTAACTGTTACAGGGTCCATTTCTAATGGGTATTCATAAGCTAAATCTACTCTGTAAGCACTTGTGGAGTAATCAGTTGTGTCATCTCCAAAATTCAGTAAGCCAAAAACTAAATCAGCGCTTAAACTTCCTGGGACTGGTACTTCTGTAACTTTTCCTTCAAGGGTAACTCTGTTGTTGGTAGCATCTTCAAATTTATAAGCACCAGCAACAAGTCCTTTTACTCCACTTACGTCGAGATCGTAACTAGCACCTAAAATCCAATTTCCAGGAATTGCGAAGTCTCCTGTAGCGTGCGGAGTAACTTCTCCAGCTAACCTATCAGCTAATACTAAGTTGACTCCGTAATCCTTCAAACCGAGTTTTAAAGAACCTACAGCATTAGTGTATCCACTCAAAGTGTAGTTACTTAAAGCTATAACGTTTGGTTCGAATCTTAACAACCATGCTTCTTCTTCATATTGAACGTATCTCAAACTTAATCCTGGTTCAACAACAACACTTGTTAAAACATCTGTAGTGGCTGAATCAGTGTCATAAACTGGAGTTGATTCGGTAGTTACAGTCACCGGTGAAAATGTAAAACCTGCTGTTAAAGTTGCCGGAAGCTCCGTAGTAAAACTAACATTGATACTCAAATCCGATGTCAACACCTTCTCAATATCCAACGCACTTTCATCCATCTTGAATTCAAAACCTGCTGTTCCACTAACATCATATACTGGCTCTAATGCAAAAAGTGCTAGTGACGCAAAAACTACCAACAAAGACAATAAAACTTTTTTCATACAAAAACCCCCTTCTACTTGTGATTTAATTTTTTAGAAAATCCTTATTATTATAGCAAACATCCACACTACTTGTCAATATAAATCTAACATTTTATAGCATTTATTGAGGCATGAATATTCCAACGACACCTAAAATTACTCCCAAACCAGCTACTAACCATAACATTGTTTTATCTTGCGCCTTTGCTATTTCTGCGTTATGAGCTTCAACTACTTGACTTAACTCTGTTATTTTTGCTTCATTAGAAGCGGCTTTTTTTGAAAGATCTGGTAAAGCCTTAACAAACATCTGATTTATTTCAGCTGTCCTTTTTACATCTGCCAAATCTTGAGATAAAGATGCGATTTGTTTTTCGTTTGTAGATACCCTGTTGGTTAATCCATCAATCTTATCGTAAGTATCGTATTTGAGATTCAAATGTTGCTTTGCCATACTTGTTTTGAATTCTTCGAGTGAAGCTATTTGCTCTTCGAGTGAAGCCACTTTTAGTGAGAGTGTAGGTAATGCTTTAACAAACATTTGATTTTGTTCTGCTAAACTCTTTGTTTCTTTCACAGTTACCTCTAACTGACTAACTGTTGCCTTTAAACCAGCTACATCTTGGCTTACCGCTAAAAGATCGGTCTCTAAAGCATCTCCCATGTTTTTGGCTCTGTAGGCTGTCTTTTTAACATCTTGATATGTCGCCTGCAAATCAGATAAAAGATCATCCGCTTGCAACTGGTCATTCAAGGAATTAAACTGACTTTCAACGTTATTTACTTTCTTTGAGAGGTCTCCTACTTTAGCTTCCAAATAGGATAAATCTCTCGTCTTAGCGATTTCAGGAGAATTCTCTAAATAAGTTACCAACCTCGACATCCAAACTGCGGCATCAGACCTTGTTAAAGGTTCATAACCTCTAAAGGTTGGTTCATCTACAGGAATTACGCCTTTTTCAACTAGCTTCATAACGTAATCATACGCCCAATGATCTAATCCTACATCAGTGAAGCCAAGTGAAAAGGCAGAAACCACAAATACCATTACTACAAAAAAAGCAAGCGTTTTCTTCATTCTTCCTTACCCCCTTTTATGATTTTGATTTGGTAAAAAAATTCTTCCTTCAAAAACCCGTCACTATATTATACTATATTTAAACAAATTTTGCAAAATCTATTTTACCTTTTTTATTTTAAAATAACTCTTTTTCCCAACTCGTAATATAGCTCCATCATCACAATCAACGATCTGTTTGAAATCATTTATTTTTTCGTCGTTTATTCTAATAGCCCCTTGAATTATAGCCCTCTTTATTTCACTGTTACTATCATAAACCTTGGTCTTTGAAACTATATCTAAAATCGTTTCTCCACTTTTAATTTGAATCTCTGGCAAATCTTCTGGCATTTCTCTTTTTTGAAAGATCGAGACAAAGTTTTGCTTGGCCTTTTCTGCTTCATCCTTATTATACAAAATAGTAACTATTTCTTCTGCTAAAATCATTTTAATATCTCTAGGGTTCACTTCTCCGCTTTTGATTTGGTCCTCCATATTTTTTATTTTATCCTTTGGAATATCTGTTAAATATTTCATATACTTAATAATAAGATGATCAGGAATAGACATAACTTTACCGAAAATATCTTTTGAAGAATCGTTAAAAGCTATATAATTGTCATAACTTTTACTCATCTTTAAGTATCCATCTGTCCCCTCAATTAATGGCATAGTAAGCACAACTTGAGGTGATTGGTCAAACTCTTCTTGAAGCTTTCTTCCAACCAAAAGATTGAAAAGTTGGTCTGTACCTCCAAGTTCCACATCGGCTTCGATAACAACAGAATCATACGCCTGGGCTAAAGGATACAAAAATTCAGATATACTTATAGGCTGATTTTCTTTTAACCTTTTACTGAAATCATCTCTTTCAAGCATTCTTGCAACTGTGTATCTTGATGATAGATTAATTATATCCGCAAAAGATAATTTAGAGAGCCACTCACTATTAAATTTTACCACGGTTTTATCGGGTTGGAGTATTCTAAAAGCTTGTTCAACGTATGTCTTAGAGTTTTCTCGTACTTCATTTTCAGAAAGCAGAGGCCTAGTTTTTGATCTTCCAGACGGATCTCCTATTCTTGCGGTGAAATCCCCTATTATTAAGTAAACGATATGACCTAACTCTTGAAACTGTTTTAATTTTCTTAATACAACAGCATGCCCTAAATGAAGATCAGGCCTAGAAGGATCCACCCCTAATTTAACTTTTAATTGACTTTTATTTTTTAATTTGATCAGAAAATCTTCTGGTGTAATAAGATCGACGGAATCTTCTTGTACAATTCTAAGTTGGTCTTCAGGGCTCAAATGTTGGATCCTCCTTTAAGCTATTATCCATGTTACCAAAAAACAGTTGATCATAAAGAGTATACCAAAAGTTAGAGCAATTTTGGAACTTTTATCTAACCCTTTCTCTCGACCAAAATTGGTAGCCGAACCTCCGGCACCAAACGCTCCACCTATTTCACTATTTTTCTGCATTCTTTGCAGTGCAAAGTAGATTACTCCCAAGGCTAAAATGATATGAATAATTATCAGCAAGACACCTAGAAACCCCATAAATTTCCTCCTCTTTAAAATATTGATTATCAATAAAAATTTATAATTCTTTTTTTATTATATCATACGAAATAACGTTATGCAAACCTTTTTTAAATTTCTAAAAATAGAGAAAAATGGAGTTTTCTCCACTTAATCGATAATAATTCCCTATAATCTTCTGTAATCAAGAATAATTTGATTAGCTTTTTTAAATGCAAAGAGGTAAAATAAGACTGAGTAAAAAAAGGAAACGGTTCCTTATGGGTAGAGAGTGGGGGAAAGAGGTAAGAACTCCTTTATCCTTATGGGTAGAGAGTGGGGCAAAGGGGCGCTGTATATAAGTTTTAGAACTTCCCAAGACAATAAACTTTGAGGTGAGTATTGTGAAAGAAAAAAAGAAAAATCCAAATCCTACTATTAAAGATGTTGCACGGCTCGCCAACGTTGGAATAGCAACAGTTTCAAGGGTGTTAAATAATTCCGAAAAAGTAAGTGAAAAGACCAGAGAAAAAGTTCTAGAAATCATTGAAGAGTTGGGTTATTCTCCCAATATTAATGCGAGAACATTATCTTCAAAAAATATAAATTCCCTTTCTTTTGTGACACCTGACATGGGAAACGAATTTTATGGGATCATGTATTCTTTACTTGAAAAGAAGATTTCTCGTAACAATTATAGGTTGATTGTTTTTCCCCTTATAGATCAGATATCGCTGGAAAAGATCAAGCAAAATACCGATTTAATTTATCAAACTGACGGAGTGTTCATCTCTTCTCTTTCCGTCTCAAGTATTTTTCAGAACAGGATTCCCCCTAAAAAGATAATATTGATCGATTCATATGATGAAAGATTTGATTCTGTCTATGTTGATAATTATCAAGTCGGGAAAACCGCTGCTGAGTACCTTATAAGTAATTCGCCGTCAAATAGCACTTTTTACTTGGTTACTTTTAAGGAACTCAACAATGAATTTACCTCTTTCGTTTTCAAAAAAAGAGATGAAGGTTTTTTACAGGTTATGGAAGAGAACAATAAAAAGGTAAAGATAATATACAGCGATTTATTGTGGGACGGAGGGTATAAAGCGATTGGTAATGTTTTAAAAAGACGTCCTAAAAAATATTCCTCCATATTTGCAACATGTGACATGATTGGAATAGGCATCAAAAAGTACTTGGAAGAAAAGAATATGCATCCAAAAAAAGATTATTCATTGATAGCTGTTGATAATCTACCTATTAGTAGACTATTTCAATTAACAACGATTAGACAACCGATTATTGAAATGGTCGAAATTGCATATGAAATGTTCATCTCTTCTATGGAAGGAAGAGAAAAAGTTGAACATCATAAATTAGAAGGAAAAGTAGTAGAAAGACAAACATAGAAGATGTAATTATTTTTTTTTTTATTATGGAAACCTTTTCACTTAATTACAACTTAAAAAGGAGGTAGGTACTTATGAAGAAAGTAGGTTACTTTTTGTTAGTATTTTTCTTAATTTCCATTTTGTTAGGCTGTTCTGCACAAACAGATCAAGCCAACCAAACTCAAACTTTGCCTGAAGAGGTTGGAAGTACAAATCCTAATGATTTTGTAAGCCTTTCTGAAGGCAAAACTGCCGATGATTTTGATGCACAAACCGTTTTGATCGTACACTATTACAGACCTGATGGGGATTATGAACCTTGGAATCTTTGGATTTGGCCAAGTAAACCCGTCTCAAAAGAAGGAGCAAGATATTTATTCGATGGCGAAGACAGCTTCGGCAAGTATGCAATCATCAAATTTGATGAAAAGCATGAGGAACTGGGTTTTATTGTAAGAACAGATAACTGGGATAAAGATATTTCAGTGGATAGATTCGTGAGTATACCTGAAAGTGGTGTTGCTGAAATATGGGTCTTATCAGGCGTAGAAAATTACTATACCGATCCAGAAAACCTTGACCTAAGTCCTCGAGTGAACGCAGCTATTATGGATTCATTCGATGAGATAATGGTGAATCTAACTGTGCCCTTTGATACAAAAGAGTGGAAAGGTAAAGTTAATTTTTATGAGGTGGAAGATTCTGATCCCGTTGCTTTAGATGTATCAGATGTTTATAAAACTGATCCTACCGATATTTCCGTCACCACAAATATTACCATAAAACTTGCTAATCCTATATCTTCCCAGGATGTGGATAAATTGTATAAAGTAGATATAGAAGGATATGTATCAGAAAATTATGTAATTATGAGAAATATTTTAGATGATGAAGTTTTTCATTACTACGGAAACGATTTAGGAGCGGTGTATTCCCCAGATAAGACAGATTTTAAAGTTTGGTCCCCCGTTTCCTCAAAGGCAACGGTACTACTTTTTGATAATTATTTGGATGAAAAACCTTATAAAGTAGTTCCCATGGAAAAAAACGATAACGGAGTTTGGCAAGCTACTGTGAACGGTGATTTAAAGAGGAAGTATTATCTATATGAGTTTGTATCATACGGAGAAACAAGAAGAACTATAGATATTTATTCCGCGGCTCTTGCCGTCAATTCTACCAAGTCTACGATTGTTGATTTGAAAGATACCGATCCCGTAGGTTGGGATAAAGATGTGAGGCCTACTCTCAACAACATAGAAGATTCAATTGTTTATGAAATTCACGTAAAGGATTTTACGATAGACGAAAGCTCAGGAATTCCAGAAGAATACAGGGGTAAATATCTTGGGTTGACTATAGACAATACCCAGTCCCCAAGCGGTGTGAAGACGGGGTTATCCCATCTAAAGGAACTTGGAGTTACTCATGTTCACATTATGCCTATTCAAGATGCTGGTTCTTTAGATGAAACTAAATTCGATCAGCAATACGGTTGGGGATACGATCCCTTGGTATACAATGTCCCCGAAGGTATTTATTCGACAGATCCGTATGATCCATTAAAGAGGATAAACGAAGTTAAAACTGTAGTTAAAACTTTTCACGAAAACGGTATAAGGGTTGTGATGGATGTTGTGTACAACCATACATACCAAGTTGGGAAGCATTCACCTTTCGATCAAACCGTTCCTTACTTCTATTATCGTACTGATCAATCAGGGAAATATACAAATGGATCGGGATGTGGAAACGAAATAGCCACGGAAAGGTTTATGGTTAGAAAGTACATATTAGATAGTTTAAAGTATTGGGTCGATGAGTACCATGTAGACGGATTCAGATTCGATTTATTAGGTTTATTTGACAAAGAAACGGTAAAAACAATATCAGAAGAATTACACGCTATACTACCAGACTTACTTTTATATGGGGAACCGTGGACTGGCGGAGGTCCAATAACGTTTGGTAAAGGGGACCAAAAAGGTTTAGAAGTGGCAGTATTCAACGATGACGTCAGAAACGCTATTAGGGGAAGCGTATTTGAACCTGAGGCCAAAGGTTTTGGCTTAGGTGCTCCAGGTCAACAAACGAGGATAAAAAGAGGCGCTGTTGGATCTATTGAATACGACAATACAATAAGATCTTGGGCACAAGACCCACAAGAAACAATAAACTACGTTTCCAACCATGATAACCATACTTTATGGGATAAAAATGCCCTTGCCCTCGGTGTAAAACCATGGGAAGAAGAGATAGACCCACTAACTTTAGAAACCTTAAAAGCCTCTCAAAAATTTTCTAACGCAATGATTTTAACCATGCAAGGCATAACCTTCTTACACGGAGGCGTTGATTTTGCAAGGACTAAGAACGGTAACGATAATTCATACAACGTTTTAGAACCAAACGTATACGATTGGAACAGGAAAAGCGAGTTTTACGATATATTTGAGTATTACCAAGGATTGATAGAACTGAGAAAAGCTCATCCCGCCTTTAGAATGACAAATAGTGAAGATATAATAAATCACATAGAATTTTTTGAACTACCAAAAGAATATAGAAAAACCGTTGCTTTTATCATAAAAGATAATGCGAACAACGATCCGTGGAAGAATATAGTAGTTGTTTACAACGCAGAACCAGAATCTTCAGTTCAAATCACTTTACCTGAAGGGGAATGGAACTTAGTTGTAAATGAAGATACAGCAGGTACAGTAACATTGGATGTTGTAGAGGGAGTAATCGAAGTATCACCTTTATCCGTCTACGTTTTATATCAAAATTAATATTCTTTAAAAATTCAAGGGGCGAGTTTCTTCGCCCTTTTTTATTTTTATAAAATGACAAAAGAATCTTGATATAAGATAGAAAACATGTTAAAATATCGATAGATTTATTAATTTTAATTTAATTAAGGGGGGGTGTTCGTGTGGCATCAGGCTTCTTTCAAAAGCAGGTTATGATGAGAAAAGTGCTGTACTCACTCATACCTATATACACATTTGCTTTTTACATGTACGGATGGAGATTGATCTTTTTATCTATATTTGTTTATGGTTTTGGGATTTTGACAGAGTATATTATGGAAAGAAGACAAAAACGTAAAGTTACCGAAGCGGTTCTGGTTAGCTGCACTTTATTCGTCTTATCTCTTCCTCCTGCAACACCCTGGTGGATTGCCAGTATTGGGATTATTTTTGGCGTTTTATTTGCAAAGGAAGTTTATGGAGGTTTTGGGAGGAACGTTTTTAATCCAGCTATTGCTGGTAGGCTTTTTATTTACATCACCTTTCCAAATATAATGACCCAATCATGGCTTCAACCAGGAAATTTTGGGAGAGCTACATCTGATATCTTAACTTCAGCAACCCCTCTTCAAGTTTTAGCTAATGGCGAAAATTTCGGTTTGTTTGAACTATTTTTTGGGCTTAGATCCGGTTCAATGGGAGAGGGTCCTATATTTTTAATACTTATCGCTGCAATTTACCTTATCGCTACAAAAACCGCTAGTTGGAAAATTATGTTATCGACATTTTTGAGTGCTTCTTTGCTGACAATCTTTTTTTCTTTAATGGGCCTACAGAACGCCTTTTATCCTTTAGAATTCTTACTTTCTGGAAGTTTCATGTTTGTTACCGTTTTTATGGCAACAGATCCTGTAACCGCACCAAAAAATGAAACCTCTAAATGGTTTTATGGCATTATAATAGGGGTTACGGCTATATTTATCAGAACTTTTTCTCTTTTCCCAGAAGGTACAAGTTTTGGAGTGTTAATGGGTAACACTTTTGCTGCTTTGTTGGATATAGCTTTTACTAGAAAGAAGGTGAAAGCATGAAAAGGGAAGGTAGAGTTTATACCATAATATTTACATTTATTATTTCTTTTGTATTTGTTTTCGTTCTGGCAGTTGCAAATGAACTAACAAAAGATACTGTAGAAAAAAATCAAGAATTGTTCCAAATTAAAGCCATATTATCTGCAACGGGTATATCTTATCAGAGTGATGAAGAAGCTTTTCAAAAATATAACTCTATAGTTTCAACCTTAAATAATAATGGCTCTGAGATATATACAGCTCAAATAAACCAAGAAAACATCTATGCTACCATCTTCTCAGGAAGTGGACTATGGGGAACGATCACGGGTGTCTTAGCTGTGAACGAAGATGTTTCTAGAATCGTTGGTATTGACTTTATATCTCAAAACGAGACGCCAGGATTAGGCGGAAGGATAGAAGAAGATTGGTTCAAAAGGCAGTTTTCTGGTCTCAAAATTATAGATAGTGAAATAAAAATAGTAACAGGACAAAACGGCGGAGACTACGACTACGAAAACGGACAAGTCGATGCAATAACTGGCGCTACAAGAACTTCTGAGTCTATTGAAAAAATTGTAAATGAAACGATTTCGAATTTGAAAGATATTCTGGGGGTGAGTATTTAATGGCTCAGAAAAATTGGATAGCGATTGCTAAAGATAATTTATGGTATAACAATCCTGTATTCATTCAAATACTCGGAATATGTTCCACACTAGCCGTAACTAATACTCTTATTAACACTTCTATTATGACTCTAGGAGTTGTTTTTGTAACAGGATTATCCGCGTTGACGGTTTCTTTGTTGAAATCTTTTATTCCTAGGAAAGTCAGAATGATAGCCCAAACGTTGATAATATCTTTTTATGTTATAATTGTTGATATCGTTCTACGGGCTTATGTACCTGAAGTTAGTAGAGCGTTGGGACCATACGTAGGTTTGATTATAACTAATTGTATAATAATGGGAAGAACAGAGGCTTTTGCTCAATCTAACCCTCCACTGCTATCCTTGTGGGATGGTTTAACAAGTGGAATTGGTTATATGTATGTTCTTTTGATGGTCGCATTTGTGAGGGAATTATTGGGCTTTGGAACACTTTTTGGATTTCAAATATTACCAAATAATTTTGCAAATTGGACTATAATGGTGATGCCTCCAAGTGCCTTCTTTATGTTAGCTATTTTTATTTGGATACTCAAAGGTTACATGTTTAGAAAGGAGGTTAAAAAATAATGTCCCCTGACGTAGGTTTGATATCTTTATTTTTTGCTTCTATTTTTACAAGCAACATTCTTCTTTCTAATTTTTTAGGAATGTGTTCCTTTATATCGGTTTCAAAGGATTTCACTTCTTCTAATGGGCTGGGCCTTGCAGTAACTTTTGTTATGACTGTAACTACCGCAATTAATTGGCTTGTCTACCATTACTTGTTGATTCCCTTCGGATTAGAGTATCTTAGATATATAGTGTTCATAATAGTTATTGCCGCAATAGTTCAGATATCAGAAATGGTTATAGAGAGAATGTCAACTAATTTGTATATGAGCTTAGGTATTTTTCTTCCTTTAATCACCGTCAATTGCGCTATACTGGGTGTAGCTCTCTTTATGCAGATTAGAAATTATAATTTTCTTCAATCGGTTATATTTGGACTAGGTTCAGGGCTAGGTTGGTGGTTAGCAATAGTATCTCTAGCAGCGATAAGAAAAAAGGTTGATAAATCTCCTGTACCAGGACCTTTAAAAGGACCTGGAATTACTTTAATCACGATTGGACTTATGGCGATGGCTTTCATGGGATTTTCCGGTATGTTAAACGTACAGTGAGGTGATTGATGTGAATGCAATTTTAGCCGCTTCATTTTTAATAGGTGGATTAAGTGCAGTTTTAGCTACTATGATTGTGGTTGTTGATAGCGTAGTTAACAATTATGGAGAGGTTAAGATTGATATCAACAACGGGAAAAAGGAGTTAAAGGTAAATGGAGGTGCTCCACTACTTACCACTCTTTCCGAGCAAGGCATCTTTATCCCTTCAGCATGTGGCGGTAGAGGAAGTTGTGGGGCATGTAAGGTGAAAGTTTTATCAGATATAGGGCCAATTTTACCCACTGAAGCACCCCTTTTAGACGAAGTAGAAATGAAACAAAATATAAGACTATCTTGTCAAGTGAAAGTAAAATCTGACATAGCAATAGAAATACCTGAAGAACTATTTTCCGCAAAAATTTTCAAGGGTGTGGTTGAAAAAACAAATGATTTGACTTATGATATAAAAGGAGTTAAAATTAAACTTGTCGAACCCAATGAAATTGAGTTTAAATCTGGGCAGTATATGCAATTGGTTATACCTCCCTACGAGAAAATAAACGAATATACTCAAAGGGCATATTCCATAGCATCATCTCCAAGCCAAAAAGAATCTTTAGAATTTTTTATCAGGCTTGTCCCAGGCGGGATTGCAACAACTTATGTTCATAATTATCTAAAAGAAAATGATCAAATGGAATTAGTCGGTCCTTTTGGCGAATTTTATATGAGAGATACGGATGCAGATATGATATGTGTTGCAGGAGGTTCGGGATTAGCTCCAATAAAATCTATCGTTGCAGATATGTTCGAAAGGGGGATAACCAACAGAAATGTATGGTTGTTTTTCGGGGCAAGAAGTTTGAAAGACCTTTACTACATGGATTTCTTTCAAGACATGGAAAAGAAATGGGACAGATTCCACTTTGTTCCTGCTCTTTCCGAACCACAACCTGAGGATAATTGGAATGGTGAAACAGGCCTTATCACAAATGTATTGGGAAAATATTTCAAAGAAAAAATGGATCAAAATACCCAAAAGGAAGGATATTTATGTGGAAGCCCCGGCATGATTAATGCCTGCATTAAAGTAATGACAGAGAACGGCATATCCGAAGATAAAATATATTATGATAAGTTCGCGTAATTAAAAGGAGGTGCTTTTCCTCAATGAAAATGACTGAAGATTTAAAGAAAGCCTATGAAAACATGAAGCCCGGAGTTATAACCGCTGATGGATTTTTAGGTGATGATGAAAGACTTTTGGTTGACATAATTGAAAGTGATGAAGAAAAAATCAGGGCTTTAAATATAAATTTAGAAGACGACCTCAAAAAGATTAGATATCTTTTTGATAAAGGAAAAGAAGCTTTTGAAGAACCTGTAACCGTTGATAATAAATGGCTTATAAAAGTGGACGAAGCTAGAGGGCATCTACCTTGTCCCTTTGAAGACGGTATTTTTAGAAAAGTTAATTTAAGGATTAAAAATTTAGTTAACAAAGAAGAACTTCTTATCACAGAATTATCGCTACACTTAATAGAAAAACATCATTTTTTCCAAGGTAAGGGGTCACCATTCAGGGTAGAACCTGAAAAACTTAAAAAAGTTCTCGGAGAATAAAAAGGAGGAATTAAAGAAACATGCCTATCAATTTAAGAGGAAGAAGCCTTTTAACGTTGAAAGATTTCACGCCCGAAGAAATAAAGTATCTTTTGGAACTTTCAAAAGATCTGAAAGCCAAAAAGAGAATGGGTATTAAGGGGAACTTATTAAAAGGTAAGAACATAGTTTTGTTATTTGAAAAAACATCAACTAGAACAAGATGTGCTTTTGAAGTAGCCGCCTTCGATGAAGGGGCAAACGTTACATTTCTAACTAACAGTCAAATGGGTAAGAAAGAATCAATAGAAGATACCGCCAGAGTTTTAGGAAGATTTTACGATGGTATAGAATTTAGAGGCTTCAAGCAAGAAACGGTGGAAATTCTAGCAAAATATTCAGGTGTTCCTGTGTGGAATGGTCTAACAGATGAAGATCATCCCACCCAAGTTTTGGCAGATTTCTTAACAGTTATGGAAAATTTTGAAAAACCTCTTAATAAGATCAAGTTTGTATACGTTGGAGATGGAAGAAACAATATGGCTAATGCACTTATGATAGGTGCCTCTAAGATGGGGATGGATTTTGTAATAATCTCTCCAAAAGAACTTTTCCCAAATAACGAACTGGTAAGCGAAATGGAAAAGACAGCTAGCGAAAACGGTGGAGAAATAACCATCACAGACAATCTTGATGCTGTTGCTAACTCGGATGTCATCTATACTGATGTCTGGATTTCTATGGGAGAAGAAAGTAAAGTCGAAGAGAGAATCAAATTACTTAAACCATACCAAGTAAATATGGATTTGATAAAAAAGACAAACAATCCTGATGTAATTTTTCTGCATTGTCTGCCTTCTTTTCATGACACAAAAACCGAGATGGGATACGATGTTTACCAGAAATACGGTATTAAAGAAATGGAAGTTACGGACGAAGTGTTCGAAAGTAAGTACTCAAAGGTTTTTGACCAAGCAGAAAATAGAATGCATACCATAAAAGCAGTTATGGTAGCAACGTTGGTAGGTTGATAGGAATGGTTGAAAAACTTGCAATAGTAGCAATTGGAGGAAATGCCTTATCCCAACCAAAAGAATCTCCAACCGCCGAAAATATGCTAAAAAACCTAGAGAACACGGCAAAATGCTTAGTTGAGCTAGTAAAAAAAAATTATAAAATAGTCATAACACACGGAAATGGGCCACAAGTAGGAAATATTCTTGTTCAACAAGATATAGCCAAAGATGTTATTCCTCCTTTTCCCCTGGATGTTAACGGGGCTATGACTCAAGGATATATAGGATACATGATATCCCAAACGTTAAAAAATGTTTTAACAGCAGAAAATATTGAAAAAGAAGTTTCAAGTATCGTTACCCAGGTACTTGTTGATAAAAATGATCCAGCCTTTAAAAATCCTTCAAAACCCATTGGGCCTTTTTATTCCAAAGAAGAGGCAGACGCCCTCATCAAAGAAAAAGGATGGAGTATGGTAGAAGACGCCGGAAGAGGTTGGCGAAGAGTAGTACCTTCTCCAGAACCGTTGGAGATTGTAGAGATAAAAGCTATTAAACAATTGGTAAGGGATAACAATATAACCATAGCAGCAGGTGGTGGAGGTATCCCAGTAATAAAAGAAGGGGATAAACTAAAAGGAGTGGAAGGTGTCATAGACAAAGATAGAGCCTCTGCTTTGTTAGCTATAGAATTGGACGCCGATGAGTTCATAATTCTAACCGCTGTAGAAAAAGTATTCATAAATTTTAACAAGCCCAATCAACAAGCCATATCTTCAATGACTGTAAATCAAGCAATACAATACATGAATGAGGAGCAATTTTCAAAAGGGAGTATGTTGCCAAAGATAGAGGCGTGTACAAATTTTGTTCTCAAGACTGGAAGAGCTGCTTTAATTACAGATTTAACCAAATTGGTTGATGCATTGGAAGGAAAAACGGGAACTTTCATAACAAAATAAGGGGGGATCCCCCTTTTTTGTTAACTAAACCTTTTTGTTCTCATCGCTTGACTTATTCTACTTTCTTTGTTTTTAAGGGACATTTTAGAAGCAACTGAGTTGTACAAAAGTTCCACCATAAATATCTCTCCTATTCTGCTCACAGTGAATTCGCTTTCCTGAGGCATTTCAGCGGAAGTGTATAAAACTAGGTTGACTATTTTTGACATAGGTGAATTAATCCCTGCAGTTATACCTATGGTGAAGGCGCCAGCGTCTTTGGCTACTTGGGCAGATTTGTAAGTATCTCTGATAACCCCAGAATGACTGATAGCAATTACTACGTCATCTTTTTCAAGATTAGAAGCGACTATAACTTGCATATGTGGATCAGAATATGCAGTGGAAGCAAATCCCAAGGCAGCAAACTTTAACGAAGCATCCAAAGCTACGGGAAAAGATCTTCCTACCGCATAGAATAGTAATTTTTTGCTGTTAAGTATCATTTCGGATGCTCGATTAATTTTATCCCTGTCCGCTTGCCTTAGAATATCTGTTAAGGAGTTTACAGTCTTGTTGTAAATCATATCTACAAGATCTTTCGACTCTTTTAATTCAAGTGTAGGGGTACTCAACTCTCTTGCTAGTTCTAACTTAAATTTTTGATATCCCGAGTAGCCAACCTTTTTTAAAACTCTGTATATAGTAGTTTCACTAGTTCCTGCCCAATTGGATAATTCAGTGATGCTGTAGTGTATTACATCTGCGGGCCTTTCGATTATATACTGTGCTACCTGCTTTTCTTTGTCAGTTAAAGAATTGTATATCCCTTTAATCTTGGAAGTTACCAACTTCGTCACCTCTAATCGGCTATAACTTTTTCATCAATTCATCTTTTTTATTCTTAAATACCTTTATTTGATCTCTGATAACTTTTTCAGCTTCTACTTCATTCATATCTTTTGTCAATTCAGCGAAATCAGCTACTCTACCAAAATAGAGGGGTACTAAGGATTCCACCAACTTTTTGTCTTTGTTTTTTGAATACTCTGTTAATGCATTGAATAAGATATCCACCCAGGTTTGAAGTGGTACTTTCTTATTTTTCATTATGATTTCCAAGTGATCATTTGCTAATCTTTTTGTTTCTTGTTTTTTTAATCCTTCTAAAAGCTGCTTTTCCAAATTTTCTATGTTGATGTTGATAGGATCAACTGATACCTTAGGTATTTCACCATACATTGGGGCTTCTTCAATAGTAACGGTATCTTTCCATTTCGAGACGCTATCTACGATAATATCAAATAACGTTCCAACAACTTGCTTAAACATTGGAGATAGATCAGCTCCAGGATCCTTAGGATCGTGAACTTTTGCTCCTAAAGCAGCTTGATAAACCTTTTTATTGGAGTTAAGTATAGCATTTGTAGTCATCCAAATATCTATCCCAAACCTAGCAACGTCTGTTTTTGCGACACTCGAAGTGGTTTTCAAATAAACATCGATCATATTTTTGCCTACACCAAAGTCGCCCCCTATTGGTTGCCTAATAGCTTGACCAAACAAAGAGGTAACTAAAGGATAACATACTTGATTTGTGATTGTACCGTCGTACTTGTGCCTCACATAATAAGGTGTAACATAATCAGAAAGTCCTTTCATTATTGGGCCAGTTAATCTTTCTATCCACCATGGCCTAACACTTTTTAAATCAGAATCTAAAAATACAATCGCTTCGGCGTCTAAGTTCTTAGCAACTTCTATGACAGAAAGCATAGCGCTTCCTTTACCGGGAAGTCCAATATAATCGTAAGCGATTTTCGGTACATTTTTTGTACCTGTTTTCATAAAAACTTCTTTTGTTCCATCTTTTGAACCACCATCAGCGTTGACAATTAGCCCATCTGAATCGAAATATTCGACTATTCCTTCTGCAGCTGTTTTAGAAACAAAAGAAATCGTTTCAGCATTATTATAGCTTGGAATACCCACAACTACTTTTACCCTTTTAGGTAAATTTTGTAAAATTTTATCATCATAGAATATTGACATTTTAACTTCCTCCTTTTTGTCGCTTTCAACTTTATTCTTTGACTCCGCCAGCAGTTAAACCAGCCGTTAGGTACTTTTCTACGGTCATAAACAACACAATGACGGGAACAGCTGTCAATACTGAGGCTGCCATCATTTTAGCCCATACAGCATGTTCAGAAAAGAAAATCTCTCTTAAACCTACTGGCAAAGTATAAGATACAGGATAAGGCCTTATGAAGATAGAAGCAAACAAATACTCATTCCATCCTATCATAAATGAGTATATGAAAACAGTGATTATAGCAGGCATTGATAGAGGAATGATTATCCTCATAATAGTTCCTATTCTTGTACTACCATCAATTAAAGCCGCTTCTTCAATTGATTCAGGAATTGTTCTGAAATAATTACCAAGCATGTACATTGAAACTGGCAACGTCTGAATTACATATATTATATACAAAGAGAACATTGAGGTTCCCCCTGAATTAGTTAATCCCATTCTTACAAACAAATCATACAAGGGCACCGATAATATCACTCCACCTACTAGGTATACTAGCAAAACTCCTCTTTGAATAAGATTTCTTCCCGGATACCAAACTCTGCTGAAAGAATAGGCACCAAATATACCTATTATCAAGCTTGTTAAAGCGCTTAATCCAGCTAATAGTAAACTATTACCAAACCATCTTAAAAAAGGGAACGATTCACGCCTTCTTTGTGATTGTATATTCTGAAGGATTTGTGCTCTTTGCTCTTCTGGAAAAGACTCTAAAAGTTTAATAAGTTGTTCTTCTTCATTACTCATTTCTTGCCTAATAGACTCCTCAAGTCCTAATAGTTGAGCATACTGTGACAATGTTGGATTCTCAGGGATCAATCCAGGATCAAATGCATCAGAATCATATCTAAAGGAAACTGAAACCATATATGCAAAAGGGTAGGCAACAAATATTATAACTAAAGCTATGAAAAACCAAAATAAAAATGTTTTTATGAAAGATCTTTTTCTGACTACCATTTTAACACCTTCCTTACATAGATGGATATGAGCACCATCATAACAATAAAGAGGACCGTTGCAATCGCTGCCGCGACTCCTAACTCTGGCAAACCTGTAAAGGCTTTTTCATATAGATATATAGGCAGAGTTCTTGCTTCTTTCGACAAAAGGTATACCTCTTCAAATTTGTAAAAGTTCCATATTCCTCTTAATAGGACTAAAGAACCTATTACATAATATAGTTCTGGTAAAGTGATGTGGTGAAATTTTTGCCAACCATTAGCGCCATCTATATCAGCTGCTTCATAATAATCTTGAGATATTGATTGTAACCTGGATAGAATCATCAAATAAATAAAAGGAAAGTTCTTCCAAATACTGTAAAAAGATACAACTAAGAATGCATTATTTGGATTGTTAACAAGGTCTTGTGTCACATCCATTATACCTAAATTACTTAAGAGTATTGTTAAAGGACCATTTAAAGGCATTAAGACGTATTGCCAAGCAAAAACGGTTGAAATAACCGGTGCAACATATGGGAACAATATAAGAGCTCTTACTATACCTCTGCCGGGAAATTCTTTATTCATAAGTAAAGCGACCCCTAAACCAACTAAAATACTGCCAACAACAGTAATCAAAACGAACAACATGGTTATACCAAAAGAATTCCAAAAGGTAGGATCGGTTAACAGTTCTCTATAATTTTGAAAGCCAACAAACTTATTCGGTACTCCCGGTGTAAGGGATACTTGAAAAAAACTCAAGTAAATATTGTATAAAACCGGATACAAAATAAAAATCCCTATCAAAATAACTGCGGGAGATACTAACCGCCATCCAAAAACCGCTTCTTTCTTCCTTAAAGGAGATAACTCTCGAAATCGTTGCATTTCTCTCTCCTCCCAATTTTTAATAAAAAAGGGGAATAAAGTATTCCCCTTTTAACAGCTAGTAAACTTTTAATAGCCTAATAATCTTTCTGCTTCTTTTTGTGCCCATTGAGCGGTTTGCTGTGGTGTCCAATCGTTTGCAAACATCAAATTGATCGCTCTACCAACTACAAAGTTACCAGATAGGATACTCATCTCCTCAATAATTTCTCCTTCCATGAACTCAAATCTTTCAACAGTATCTAATGCGGAAATAATCGTAGTTATTTGGTCCTTCCCATATCTTTCTAAAACAGGATTATCTAAAAATTCATCCATCTGTGCTATAGAGCTTCTGGTTGGATTCATTCCGCCAGGTGCCATGTGCAACCAGTAGATGTAATTGTTTCCACTCATAAGAAATTTTACCCATTGTTCTGCAGCATCTTTGTTGTCGGATGTGTTAAGTATACCCAATCCAACGACTTCTCCAAATGAAGACGGCCTTATGTTAACCATAAAATTTGCAAAACCTGTATTCTCAACAAGTTTAGGATCAAACTGTTCTACTCTTTGTTTTTGAACCTCTTCCACCGCAATATCGTCCATTATATAAGTCGAATAGAAAACCATTGCGGCTTCATTATTCAAATAACCATTTAATGCTGCTGGAACAGAGGTAAAACCAGGCTTGGAATATTTTCCAAGTTCTTTATAAAATCTAAATGATTCGATCATCTCGGGAGTATTAAAAAGAATATTTCCATCTCTATCTATTGGTCTTGCACCATTTGAAAGAGCGATTTGTGAAAAGACCTGCTCCGTATAAGCGTCAGCTTTCTTAGGCAATATTAAACCATAGAAACCATTAGCAGGATCGTTTAATGCTTTAGCAGCTGTAAGTATATTATACCAAGATGTTGGAGCCCCTAGGTCTCTTTCTTCAAACAAATTGGCCTTATACCAAATCCCTTGAACCCAGGCGTGAAAAGGTACCCCATAATATCCTCCATCTGGTGCTTTCATCAATCTTGAAACACCTTCATAAACATCACCAAAATCCTCGATGATCTTTGCATTCAGTTCTGTATCCATAAAACCTTGGCTTCCAAGCAGGAGAATAGGAGAAATGCCTCCTTCTATTACATCTGGTAAGGTACCAGCCTGAACTGCTCTTGGAATCTGTTCTAAAATCTCATTTTCCTCAATAGGTACTAAATTAATGGTTATACCCGTTTGTGCTTCAAAAATCTGTGCTAAGGCTCTTATCCTTTGTTGTCTATTTGTTTCTACCTGAGTGTGCCAAAACGTAATGGTTTGAGTGAACACCATCGCACTAACCAACACTGTTAAAATAACTACTGTAAGTTTCTTCACCATACACACCTCCTGAAATTTTGGTTCTTACTGTGAATAAAAATTTTTTACATAAGTATAAGATAAAAAGAAAATTTTCATTTTCATTATACAGAAAAAAATATTATTTTCAAAATCTGATTATTCGTGATTACGATTAATTATAAGTAATTATTTGAGATTATTATCTAAAATCTTTGATTTTCTCATTATTGCATTTTTTTGTGTTAGTCAACAAACTTTTGATATAATAATAGAAACATTAAATATGAACGGTAATATAATTTTATGTTTTGAGGAGGGTTAAAGTATGAACAAAATTATAAAAGAAATAAAAGTCAACAACGTTGAAATTAAATTGGTATCTGGTGATATAACTATCGAAGAAACAGATGCTATTGTAAATGCTGCTAATTCACAGTTGCAACATGGTGGTGGAGTAGCTGGAGCAATATTAAGAAAAGGAGGTCCCGATATTCAAAAAGAATCGAACGAATATATCAAAAAATATGGTAAAGTCGAAACTGGAAATGTTGCCCTAACAGCTGGGGGAAAGTTAAAATGCAAATACATAATACATGCAGTTGGACCTATTTGGGAAGGAGGTAATCAACAAGAAGAAAAGTTATTGTATGATGCCGTTTTCAATTCTTTGAAAAAAGCAGAAGAATTGAAATTGAATTCACTGGCCTTACCCGCCATAAGTGCAGGTATATACGGTTACCCAATAGAAAAAGCGGTTCCAGTTTATAAAAAAGCCGTCTCTGATTTTATAAATACCAATCCACAATTTTTAAAGGAAATCAGATTTGTAATATATGGCAAAGACCACTTGGATTATTTTTTGAAAGAATTTTGAGAATATGAGTTTTCTAAGGACAGTTTACTATTATTACTCTCTACGTAAAAACCTTAATTATTCAAGAAAAAAGATATTAGCATTAAGAGAAAAGAAATTTAGAAAAATACTGAAATATGCTTATAGAAAAATACCGTTTTATAAAGATTTTTATGCTTCTTATGGCATAAAAGAAAACATGCTGCAAGAGATTCCCATATACGAATTACCAACGATCAATAAAAATATTATGATTGATAATTTTGATAAGTTCTTTAAAGATAACCAAATTACTAAAAATAAAGTGGAAGATTTTTTAAAAAATAACCCCAATCCAACTTCTCTACTTTATGACAAGTATCATGTAATACACAGTTCTGGGTCAACTGGAACGGTAGGATATTATTTGTACAGTGAAAAAGAGTGGGATTTCATCAAAGCTATTTCAACAAGGATGTTTTCAAATTTCACTCTCAAAAGAAAGAAATATGCCTTTATAGGTGCAGTTGATGGACATTATGCTGCCATAAGTTTGTTCCTCTCTCCACTAAATGGACCTGAGAAGCTTTTCTATAAAGATTATATGGTAATGGATATAAACAAACCTATCAAAACTTACTTAAAAAAACTTAACGAGTTTCAACCGGATAATCTTACAGGGTATCCTTATGGTATAAGATCTTTAGCTACCTTTCAAAGCAAAGGCCTTTTGAACATTCACCCCGAAGTGATAGTTTGCGGTGGAGAACCTTTATTAAAAAATGTAGAACAGTTTTTAAAAGAAGTTTGGAAAGATGCTGAAATAGTTGATAGCTATGCAACATCTGAGTCTTTGGCTATGGGTGCCTCTAGGGAAGATTTAAAAGGTATGTACATATACGACGATGCGGTTTATCTTGAAATCAAAGAGAATAAAACAATTTTAACTAACTTGTACAATTACACCCAACCTATAATAAGGTATGAATTAACAGATATCCTAAAAAAATCAAAAGATGATGAAGGCGAATGGCCTTTTACAATGATCGAAAAAATTACTGGTAGAACCGAGATAATCCCATTTTTTATAAATGAAAACGGAGAAAAAGACGGTATTCATCCACTCGTTATAGCCGAATTTTTTGTCAAAGGAGTGGCTAAGTTTCAATTCGTCCAAAGAAATCAATCTTTCTTTGTCTTTAAAATAGTTGTTTCACAGAAAGAACGTTCGGATAAAATTGTAGAAGATGTTAGAAACAAACTTACCGATATCTTAGAAAAGAAAAAAATGAAAAACGTCAATTTTGAGGTAAAAGTTGTGGAAGATATCAAGTCAGATGAAAAGACTGGAAAATATAAATTAATTGTAATTGAGTAAAAAATCAAAAGAAAAGAAGGTGTTTTACATGGCAAATTTATATTTAATAGACGGCTCGGGAATAGCATATAGAGCCTTTTTTGCACTGGGGGACTGGATGAGCACTTCTGATGGTTTGCCAACAAACGCCATCTATGGAGTAGCTAGAATGCTTCTAAAGTTACTCAAAGAATACGTTAAAAAAGGCGAAGATTCAATAATATTTGTTATGGATAAAAAAACCACCACTTATCGAAATGAACTATTAAAAAGCTATAAAGCCCAAAGACCTGAAACGCCCGAAAAATATATACAACAGATCCCATACATTTACGAACTAGTGGAAAAATTAGGCATGAAATTAGTTGCTATGGATAATTACGAAGCCGACGACGTTATAGCCACGATAGTTGCAAAAAAGAAAAGAAAGTACGATAAAGTTTATATAATCACGTCTGATAAAGATATGATGCAACTTGTTAAGGATAATGTGTATATATTGAGGCCAGAAAAAGGAATAACAGAAATGGTAAACTACGATGCACACCAAGTGAAAGAAAAGATGGGGGTTCCTCCAGAACAAATAGCTGATTTACTGGCTTTGATGGGAGATAGTTCTGACAACATCCCGGGAGTAAAAGGCATTGGATTAAAAACAGCCCAAAAATTGTTGCAAAATTACAAGGATTTAGATGATCTGTATCAACATTTGGATGAAATAAAAGGTTCTACAAAAAACAAACTAAAAAATGAAAAGGAAACAGCATATCTGAGTAAAAAATTAGTCCAGTTGATGGCAGATGCACCAATAGAAGAAATATTTGAAGATAAAGAAATAATATATCAAGGATTCAGAGACGATCTAAGAGATTTCCTTAAAAAGTTAGAGTTCAACTCACTATTTAAAGAGTTAGATATGCCTGATATAACTAGTAACTCATCTAAAGTGAGAATGGAAACAAAAACAGAAAAAAAAGATTATTCAGCAAAAGGTAAGTATTACGAATACAACGCACAAGATTACAAAGAACTATTAAAAACTTTAGAAAAATACGAAATAATATCTTTTGACCTTGAAACTTCTTCTCTTGATCCATATCAAGCAGATATAGTAGGAATCGCTTTAAGCTGGAAACCGTTTGAAGGATATTTTTTGTATCTATACAAAGAAAAAAACAGATGGGAAATAACGAAAGAGATAGTCAATCTTTTAAACAACAAAAAGGTCATTGGTCAAAATTTAAAGTACGATATGACCGTTTTGAAAGTAAATAGAATTGAATTAAACAAAGTATATTTTGACAGTATGATAGCTGCTTATTTGTTGAATCCGGATAGCAGAAGGTTCAATATGGACGATCTCGCCAAAGAATATTTGGATTATAAAACAACTAAATACAAAGATGTTATGGGAAAAGATATCAAACTGTTAACCCTTGGAGACATCGATAAGAAAAAGGTTGTTGAATACGCTGCAGAAGATGCGGATATTGCTTATCGATTATTTGAAGTATTAAAACCCCAACTAGAAGAATTTGAACTAATTGAATTGTTTGAAAACATCGAAATGTCAACTATAAATGTGTTATCAGAAATGGAAATGAACGGAGTATATTTTGATTTAAAAGAACTCAAAAAACTGGAAGAGGAATACAACAAAAAGCTAAATTCATTAATGTATGAAATGAAAAAAATCGTGGGTTATGAATTCAATCCAAATTCACCAAAACAAGTTAGTGAACTACTTTTTGAAAACTTAGGATTGAAGGGAAAAAGAAAAACTAAGAGCGGATCATATTCAACAGATGCTGATTCATTGGAAGCTCTAAGAGATGAACATCCCATAATAGAAAAACTCTTAGAATATAGGAAATACCAAAAACTTCTTTCTACATACATAATTGCTATACCAAAATTAGTTAACAAAAAAACTGGTAGGGTTCATACATCTTTCAATCAAACGGGAACAGCTACCGGTAGATTAAGTAGTAGCGAACCAAATCTTCAAAATCTCCCCATACGAGAAGAAGATGGAGAAAGAATTAGAAGCACCGTCAAGGCGCAAAAAGATGATCGTGTTCTACTCAGTGCCGATTATTCACAAATTGAATTGAGAGTTTTAGCTCATCTAAGTAACGATGAAACTTTAATAAATGCTTTTAACAGTGATGAAGACATACATGCTCTAACCGCAGCTGCAATATTTGGTGTAAAAATCGACGATGTCGACTACAACATGAGAAGAGTGGGAAAAGTAGTTAATTTTTCTCTGGTGTATGGATCATCTCCATATGGATTAGCCGAGAATTTAAAAATACCTGTAGAGGATGCAAAAGAGTTCATGAACAAATACTTTAAAACTTACCAAAAAGTCAAAGAATATCAGGAATCAAGCTTAAAGGTTGCAGCACAAAAAGGTTATGTCGAAACTATATTCGGAAGAAAAAGATTTTTGAAAAACATAAAAACAGGCAAATCTGAACTGAAACGGATAGTCATAAATACCCCTATCCAAGGAAGCGCAGCCGATATAATGAAACTGGCGATGATAAATTTGTATAAAAAACTTCCAAAAGAAGCAAAATTAATACTTCAGGTACACGACGAAGTTGTAATAGAATTACCAGAAAAAATCGTAGAAGAAACCAAAAAAACGGTCCAAGATTGTATGGAAAATGCTGTCAAAATGAAAATACCTTTAAAAGTTGATATAAGTGTTGGTAAAAACTGGCTAAAATGATAATTATAAATATGTATAACTAGTTATAAAAATATTTTCATTTTTAAAAGAAAATCTGATATAATCTAAATAACTAATTAGATATTTTGTTTTGCTGTTCTGTGCAAAATGGTTTTTTAAATTTGCTGCAGTGTGCAAACCTTGTTTTTAAATGATTTTGACCTTGATTAGGGGTTTTTAAGGGGAACTCCCTTAACGTTCGGGGATTTTAAGGGGTAAACCCCTTAACGTCCTGGTGAAGGGCCGCTATATAATTAGATTTTAAATTCTACAATCAAAAAAACCAACATGGAGGAATCGAATGAAAAAGTTTCACATCGTAAAATTAGGTTGTCCAAAAAATGATGCAGATATGGAAATTCTGAAAGGATTACTCCTGAGCAAAGGATATAAACACGAGAATAACCCTCAATTTGCTGACTACATATTCATCGATACATGTGGTTTTATAGAAGAAGCTAAAAAAGAAAGCATTGAAACTATATTTGAATATACATCCTTAAAAGATAATAACAAAAATCCAAAAGTTATACCAATAGGTTGCCTAACTCAAAGGTATTTCAATGAGTTTCTCGAAAATGTTCCAGAAATAGATGGATTATACGGTGTGTTGTCCCCAAAAACCATAGTTGAGAAAATTGAAAATGGTGAATTTTTTTTTAAAAACGATATTCCTGAAACTTTGTATAATTGTAAAATTAGAGCGGTTCCAAATTCATATTACGCATACGTAAAAATTGGGGATGGGTGTAATAGAAATTGTACCTTTTGCTCTATACCCACGTTCAAAGGGAAACCGAAAAGCAGAAGCATAGAAGAAATAAATGAAGAAGTAGAATTTTTGGTATCCAAAGGCGTAAAAGAAATCATTCTTGTATCACAAGATAATACATTGTACGGCATAGATAATTACAAAAAGCAGGCATTACCTGATTTATTAGACAAACTTAATGATATAAGAGGGAAATTTTGGATCAGAGTCATGTACTTACATCCGGATTTTTTAAGCGAAGAAATCATAGAAAGCATACATAGAAATGAAAAGGTATTAAATTATTTCGATGTTCCAATTCAACATATCTCTGATAAAATTTTGCAAAGTATGGGAAGGCATAAGAAAAGAAGTGAATTAATGAAACTATTTGAGAAAATTAGAAAAGAACCATCCGTTATTAGGACAACGTTAATGGTAGGATTTCCTGGAGAAAAAGTTGAGGACTTTGAAGAGTTAGTAGATTTTGTAAAAGAGGTAAAATTTGAAAGAATGGGGAGCTTTAAATTTTCAAAAGAAGAAAATACAAGGTCATTCACGTTTCCAGAACAAATTGATGAACACATTAAAAATCAAAGACAAAATGAACTAATGGCAGTTCAAAGTAAAATTTCCAAAAACCTCATGGAAAAATATACAGATAAATCTTTAGAAGTTCTTTTGGAAGAAAAAGAAGACAACGTTTATATCGGAAGAAGCTTTTTAGACGCTCCGGAAATTGATGGGAATGTGTATATAAAAAATTTTGGTGACAAAGAACCATATTTAGGGGACTTCGTGAAAGTGAGAATTACTGGCTCATACGAATATGATCTAGAAGGAGAAATCGTTGAACATGAACATACCAAATTTTTTAAGCTTTTCTAGGATAATACTAGCCGTTCCAATATTTATTTTAACCGTCTTTGGAGAACCTTTTTATATCGTAGCCTTGGTTTTATTTATTATAGCTTCTTTAACCGATTGGTTAGACGGTTATGTTGCCAGAAAGACAGGTCAGGTTACCGATATCGGCAAATTTTTTGATCAAATATCTGACAAAATACTTATAAACTCTGTTTTTATTGCGATGTTGGGTGTAGGGATTTTGCCTGCGTGGTTTGTTGCTGTAATTGTATCAAGAGACACCTTTGTAAGCGGTTTAAGAATGGCAGCTGCGAATAAAAATATTGTTGTCCCCGCTGATAAGTTTGGTAAACTAAAAACCGTCTTAGAAATCGCTTTAATCATTGTAATATATTTGATGCTTTGGAACTTTCTAGTTAGTACGTTGATCTATTTAACCGTTATAATCAGTCTATTATCGGGAGTAAATTATACTCTCAAAACTGCTAAACAATTTTCAAAAAGAAGGGGGTCCTAGCATATGACACAGCTAAAAAATGTAAATTACTACAATACCGATAAATTAAGATCCTTCATTGCCATTGAAACCAACGAAAAATTAGAAGAGTTGTTGAATGATTTAATTGAAAGATTTCAAAGGATGGGATTTAAAGCCAATTGGACAAAATCAAAAAATGTCCATTTAACCTTGTTTTTCCTCGGAGATCAAAAAATGGAAAAGATAGCCCATCTGGCTTATAAAATTGGTGAAAGAATATCTGGATTTCCTACTTTTCATTTTAATATCCATAAAATGGGATTCTTTGAAAATGATTCTCAACCAAAGGTATTATGGCTAGGAATAGAAGAAGATAATACCTTAATTGGACTATATGATGAAATAAGGAAAGTACTAAAGATTTCAGAATTTGAGGTTAAAGATACCAACTTTTTACCTCATATTACTGTCGGAAGAGTTAAATCCTATCCTAACCATTGGAAAGAACTACTTAATTCTGTAACTTTCGATCAAATCCAAGTATACGTAAATTCTATCGGTATATACTCTTCTGAACTAACAAGGAAAGGCCCAATATATAAAAAACTTTACACTGTCGACTTTGAAGGAGGCGTCATCATTAATGGCTAAAAATGATTCTAAAGATACAAATAAAGAAGAACTGTTAGAAAAGCTTGTTAAAGAATTAGAAAAAAATCATGGAACAGGATCGGTCATGATAATGGGTAAGGGATTGGATAATAGCAATATATCCGTTGTACCAAGTGGATGTTTATCGCTAGACATAGCTTTGGGTGTTGGCGGATATCCAAGGGGAAGAATTGTGGAAATATATGGAAACGAATCATCGGGTAAAACTACGTTAGCTCTTCATTCCTTAGCGGAAGTCCAAAAATTGAACGGTATAGTCGCATTTGTTGATGCCGAACATGCTTTAGATGTTGAATATGCCAAAAAGTTAGGCGTAGACGTCGACAAATTAATTGTTTCACAACCGGATTATGGTGAACAAGCCCTTGAAATTGTAGATTCTTTGATAAGATCTAACATAGTAGACTTAATAGTCGTAGACTCTGTAGCCGCTTTAGTACCGAAAGCAGAAATAGAAGGAGCTATGGGAGACTCTCATATGGGACTTCAAGCAAGACTTATGTCTCAAGCTCTAAGAAAATTAGCTGGAAGTATAAACAAGTCCAAATCTATAGTAATATTTATAAACCAAGTAAGGATGAAAATAGGGGTAGTGTACGGTAATCCAGAAACCACTACGGGAGGAATTGCACTAAAATTTTATTCTACGATAAGGATAGAGGTAAGAAAAGGTAATGCCATAAGAGAAGGTAAAGATCAAATAGGGAATGAAACAACCTTAAAAGTTGTAAAAAATAAGGTTGCACCGCCATTCAAACAGGCAAATGTTGACATGATCTTTGGCCGAGGTGTCGCCAAAGAAAACGATATCTTTAACCTAGCTGTGGAGGAAGATTTAATTCAAAGAAAAGGTGCTTGGTTCTCTTATATCAACGAAAATGGTGAAGAAGTTAGTTTAGGACAGGGTAAAACTAATTCAGTTAGTTATCTCATGGAAAATCCTGACATACTTGATTATTTAGAATATACGATTCGCAAGAAGCACAATTTAATCATTCCCGATTATCTAGTAGAAAAGTTCGAATCTAACTCGTCAAAGAGCAAAAAAGAGAAAAATGAAGAAGTCCAAAAAAATTAATCCAAAAGATGAAAAAGCAGCCGAAAAATCTGCATTGAATTTAATAAAGTATCGTGCCAGATCAGAAAAGGAACTTTCAGTCCGTCTAAAAGAAAAAGGCTTTGATGATGAAGTTATTGGTAAAGTGGTAGAAAAATGCAAGAAAAACGGTTTGATAGATGACAAACTATTTGCATATTTATATGCATATGACAAGTTAACTTTAGACAAAAAAGGTCCTTTGTTTATACAGCATGAATTAAAGCGGTTGGGAGTAGAGGAAAGTTTGATTTTTGAGTCCCTTGACAAAGTTAAAAACGAAGTAGATATAAATACAATTGCTTTAGAATTGGCAAAAAATTATTATGAAAGAAAACAGGACATTCTCAAAACTAAAGTTTACTTGTATAGAAGAGGTTTTGAGCCAGACATTATAAACTGTGTTATTGAAAACTTAAGAGGTGATTAAAATTGGAAATTCTGGTATATATAATTATAGGAGCAGCAATATTCATCTTATCTTTGCTTGTTGGAATTAATATTGGAAACAAAAGAATTATTTCTACACTAAAAACAAAAAAAGAAGAATTGGAAGTTGAAATAAAAAACAAGCAAAAAGAAATAGAAAAGCTATTAAAAAAAGCAGATGAAGAAGCTAAGGCATTAAAACAAAAAGAATTATTAGAGGCAAGAGAAGAGATACATAAACTCAGACAACAATTTGATTTAGAAGCCAGGCAGCAAAGAGAAGAGCTTAAAAACAACGAAGAAAGATTAATAAGAAAAGAGGAAAGCTTAGCAAAAAAAGAAGAGAATCTAGAAAAACTAAAAGAAAAATTAGAAGCCCAACACGAAAATATCCTAAAATTAGAGAAAGAACTGGAAACAAAATTAAATGAAATCGCAAAAATGACCGAAGAAGAAGCACGTCAGATAGTAATAAACGAAGCAAGAGATAAATACGAAAAAGAAATTGCCCAAAAATTCAAAGAAATAAAAGATTATTATGAAGATGAATCAAAAAAATATGCCCGATGGGTTATCACTACCGCCATTCAAAGATATGCATCAGATGTCACCAACGAAATAACTACGTCAACCGTATCCTTACCTACAGATGACATGAAAGGCAGAATAATTGGTAGAGAGGGAAGAAACATCAGAACATTTGAAAAACTCACCGGTGCCGATTTGATAATTGATGATACCCCAGAAATAGTTGTAATATCCTCATTCAACCCATTAAGAAGAGAGATAGCAAAAAGGACACTCGAAATGCTAGTAGCCGATGGACGAATACATCCTGCCAGAATAGAAGAGCTCTATGAAAAATCAAAAAATGAAATTCAAGAATACATAAAAGAGGTAGGAAAGGAAGCGGTAATTCGAGCAGGTATAAAACAACCTCATATTGAGATAATTAAACTTCTAGGTAGATTAAAATTTAGAACCAGTTATGGACAAGATGTATTGGAACATTCCATAGAAGTATCACAATTTGCTGGAATGATGGCAAGTGAACTAGGTTTGAACGTTGAACTTGCTAAAAGAGCAGCTTTATTTCATGATTTAGGAAAGGCTGTTGATCATGAAGTTGAAGGATCACATGCTATTGTTGGAGGGCAAATTGCTAAGAGATACGGAGAGAAATTGGAAGTAGTTAATGCTATACAGTATCACCACAACGAAGTTGACCCGATGACACCCGAAGCTGTTTTAGTTGCTGCAAGTGATGCACTATCGGCATCCAGACCTGGTGCACGTAAAGAAACTTTGGAAAATTACATTCGAAGGATCGAGCAACTTGAGGAGATTGCAAAATCATTTAGGTACGTTGATAAAGCTTACGCGATACAAGCAGGAAGAGAATTGAGAATAATAGTTCAACCAGATAAAGTTGAAGATGAAGTCGCAGAAAAATTGGCACACGATATATCTGTTCAAATAGAGGAAAAAGTTCAATATCCTGGAGTAATCAAAGTAACCGTAATTAGAGAAAAAAGAAGTATATCTTATGCAAGTTAGAAAACAGTTAATATCTTAGGGGTTACACCCCCTAAGATATTATTTTTATAATAAAATCAGGTGTTTATTATGACAGATTTTGAACCATCTGGTTTACTTATTGATTATTTTTACATATGTAAAAGAAAACTATATCTCTACTTTTACAAAATTTCCTTTGAAAATACAAATGATGCAATACAGATAGGTAAAGAGATAGAAGAATCGTTTTTCAAGGATTCATTGAAAAGTATCACCGTAGCTAACTCGAAAATTGATTTCATCACTATTGAAGATAAAGTAGTAGTTCATGAAATAAAGAAAAGTAAAGCTTTCGAAAGTGCCCATATTTGGCAAGTTAAATATTATATTTACCAACTTCGTCAAAAAGGAATCGATTCAGAATATGGTATAATTCATTATCTTCTTCTGAAAAGAAAAATATCAGTCAATTTTAATGAAATGGACCAAGCAAGGATCCAAGAAGCTATAGAAAAAATAAGAGAAATATTGTCTCTAAGTCAACCACCACAGGTAATCAAAAAACCATTTTGTTCCAAATGCGCTTATTATGAATATTGTTATATATAAAGTGAATCAAACATGAAGAGAAATTATTATATATTTTCTTCAGGACGTATAAAAAGGAAAGAAAATACTATATTATTTGAAAATAAACAGGAGAAAAAAAGTATTCCCGTTCAAGATGTTGACTCTTTATATTTATTTGGAGAAAATGATTTAAACTCAAAATTTCTAGATTTCGCTTCAAAACATGAAATAAAAATACATATTTTTAACTATTATGGCTTTTATTCTGGGACTTACTATCCAAGAGAAACAAATTTATCAGGTCATGTTGTTGTTAAACAGGTTGAAAATTATTTAAACAAAGAAAAAAGAGCTTATTTAGCAAGAAAATTTGTCCAATCTGCTATTCACAATATGAAAAGAAACCTACAAAAAAGAACAATTGATTATGATCCGGAAGAATATTTGTCAGAACTAAGTACAAGGTTAGAAGATAAGATTGAAATTCAAGAAATAATGTCACTTGAAGCTGCTGCAAGAAAATATTATTATTCCCTGTGGGAAAATATAACAAAATGGAAATTTGAAAAAAGAACTTACAAACCTCCTGAAAACCCTTTAAATTCACTAATATCTTTTGGATACTCTCTATTGTATACTACTACACTATCAGAAATATACAAAACTCACCTAGATCCTAAGATTAGTTATCTTCACGAACCCTTTGAAAAACGCTTTTCTCTCTCATTAGATATCTCCGAAATTTTCAAACCTATTTTTATCGACAGAATAATATTTAGACTAATAAACAACAAAATGATCTCAGACAATGATTTTCAAATGAATGAGTTAGGAGTATTTTTAAATGAAGAAGGAAGAAAAAAATTTGTAAAGGAATACGATACTCTTATAAATTCTACAATATTACATAGAAATTTAAAAAGAAAAGTAAGGTACTCTTCTTTAATAAGACTGGAATGTTATAAAATAATAAAAAGATTAATTGAAAATCAAGAATACAAACCATTAAAAGCCTGGTGGTAAGTATGAAAATTATCTTGATTTATGATATCGATACGACCGATCAAGAGACTAATCCCAATAAGCGATTAAGAAAGATCTTAAATATATCTCGGCAATATCTCAATCAAATTCAAAAATCTGTCTTTGAAGGGAATTTAACTCAAGGGGAACTTTTTAAATTGAAAAATGAAATCTTAAAGGTAGTGGATAAAGAAAAAGATAGCGTGATTATCTATCTTCTCAACGATGGAGTAGATTTGAAAAGAAATATTTTAACTAATATAAAGGATCCATATGATAATTTCTTATAATCATAATTAAGTTGGAATTTAAAAAAAGGGGTGATAAATTTGAGATTAAAAGTGATATTTGAAAGTCAAAGCGATACCTCCTATATACCGTTAGACTACAGACCCACCTTAATTTCAATGCTTAAATCAGCTTTAATGAATACAACTTACTATAACGAACTTTTTCAAAAGAAGACACTCAAATCTTACACATGGGCTGTATATTTTGGGAAAGAATTTAAAATAACTAATAATTCTCTCCAAACATCAAAAAATATTACTTTTTATTTTTCAACTAGTGATGAGCAACTAATAATGGTTCTTTTCAATGGTTTACTTGATCTCAAAAAGCAAACTTACAAATTATCTTTCCCTCAAGTTAATTTCTCTATAAAAACTATTATTCCTTTCCCACCAGAAATGTACAATAAATCTTCGATCTATTTTAAAACAATGTCTCCAGTAATTTTAACTAATCCTCTTGTATCCAAAGATGAAAAAAATTTTTATGTAACTCCTCAGGAAGAATTTGCAACTTTTCAATATATATTGAACCTGCAAACAAGGAAAAAGCTTGAACTACTTGGTTTAGGAAATATTTACAAAGATATTTTATTCGAAAATATAAATACAAAAGATACGTTAATAAGACACTACGGTGGATTTATAAAAGGTTTTACAGGATTTTTTAAAATTACATCCTCTCCTCAAATTATAACCTTTTTATACGAAACAGGAATGGGAGTCAAAACGGGTTCTGGTTTTGGTTATCTTGACAAAGTGGGTGAGGAATGATGAAATTATACTCTTCAAACTGGATTTGGAATGCTTCCGTTATTGGATTTTTAAACGCCGTTAAAGAATTAATGGTAAATGGGGAGGAAGTTGTAGATCAATTAATTAAAGGTGAAGAATACGTGGAAATAGAACAAGATTTAGAGGATTTTTTATGGAGTGATTTTAATACATCCTCAAAATATAATCTAAAACCAGAATATGAACCAAAATTTGACGAAAACAGATCTTTACCAAAAATAGGATGGATGTTTATTACATCGGTAAATCCTCAAGCATTTAAAGAGAAAATCGCTTTAAAGCAGGAGGAAGAAGGCTTCACCGCCAACTTTAACAAATTATTTTCTAATGCAGGTCCCTATAAAAATTTTATTAATACTCAAATAAAAGATAAAAAACTAAGTATCATTAATTTCTTTTCTAAACCAAAAACTATTGAAAATGGATTAATTTGTTCTTTTTGCAATCAAAGGATGGTCCCTGAAAATAATTCTGAAACAAATGATTATCAAATTTCCTTCAACTTAGCCTTGTTTCAAGACATTGGGGGTAGTTATGGAAAATTCCCAAACGCGAATTTTCAAGATATTTCAGAACTTTTAATATGTCCCACATGCTCACAGTTCTTATTATTCAGACACAAAGGATTCGAAAATATTTTTATTAATTCAACCTCGTTCAATCTAATGTACAAATTAAACCAACTAGCAAAAAACATGGAAAGAATTGATCGAAAGGAATTTTTAATGCAAGCTCAAACTTCAGAAATGATAATAAGAAATTCTTGGACTCTTTCTAATACAGAAATTATAGAGATAAGTGGGTCGAATGTTACTTTTAATAATATTACAGATCTTACAGCAAAATTATTTGTTTCTCCAATTATTATCTCTTATTTACAAGAAATTACTTACAACAAGCAAAATATTTTGGACTACATTATTTCATCAGACTTTTCAAAAATTCTTAAGTTAGTTTATAAAGAGTTAAAAAATGATTATGCACCCTATTATGAAATAAAAATTTATACAGAAATTCAAAAAATCTTAGGAGGTGAACAAATGAAAGAAAAAGTTATAAGTGTAGAGAATCTGTATTATGAAGGAAAAAACTGCAAAAATGAAGATCTTATTGAAAGTTTGAAGAGAAACATATTCAAAATCTTAGAAATGGTTCGTCTTGGGAAAAAAGCACAAACTCAGTATACAATACTTCGAATTTTTGCATCTTTCAACGAAAAAATACCAGAGAACTTGTCGAGGATATTTAACCCACAATTTCCAGAGGATTTATTCCAAGCAGGAATGTATAACTTTTTAACAGGAATAAAAAATGCCCAAAAAAAGGAGGAAGAACAACTATGAGTATAACAGCTACAATGGTATTTGAAGCTTCAGAATTAAATCGCGACGAAAAAATGGGGAACAATATACTAACGATAAAAAAGCTATCTTATGGTAATAAAATTCTTGCTTTTATATCTAGAAATGCAATAAGGCATTACCTTTTCTATACCTTGAATAGACTGTATCCGGAAGATTGGAAAGAAGCTGCTGTAACTGTTCCAAAAAACTCAAAAGAAGCAATTCAATTTGATCTGAAAAAGTCTAATATATTGGAAAATGCAGAACTAGACTTTTTTGGATATATGTCCACCGAAGAAGGCTCTTTGAGTACGGTTAGAAAAGCACCTCTTGGAATTACAAAGGCACTTTCTTTCGAAGAATGGAGAGGTGATATGGCTTTTTACGCAAATCCTGAGATGGCAAAGAGGTCAGGCACTACTCCAAATCCATACCAAAAAGAGGAATTTTTTGGGATATTTAAATATTCTGTGACAATTGACGAAGATAGGATAGGTAAAGATTCTTGGATTATTAGTAACGGAGAAACAGAATTTTCAGAGGGTACCTTAAAGATTTCTCTAGAAGCTACGAAGAAGAAGAAGAACGATTCAGGAAAGATTCTCTTTGTTAGAAATTTAGAAAAAATTTCTGAGACAGAGTATAAGCATGAGAAAGGGAAAGTTATAATCAAGGAGAATGATAATCAAAAAACAATAAATTTCATAGTTGATGATGAAGTTAAAGAAAAAAGGATAAAGCAAATATTAGAAGTTCTTCAAAATGGATTAGTCTATCATGCATCCACAGAACATGAATGTATAATTCCTCTTTTTATGATCGTCGCAAAGGTTAAAATACCTGCGCCAATTTTTCACCACAAATTAAGCATTGATTTTGACGTTTCTCCAATGAGAATTACAAAAGAAAATATAGAGGATCTTTTAAGTAACGAATATATAGAAAGCATTTATTTAAAAGATAGTCCTTCTAAATTAACTATAGAACCTTTTCAAACGAACATCCCTAAATCTCAAAAGATAGATGATTTAATCACTAAGGAAGATAAAAAATGAAAGTTTTGAAATTTGAACTTTATCAACCAGCAGCTTTGTACAGAATTCCTTATTCACAAAGTAGATGGTTAACTTATATATCTCCACCGTATTCAACTATAATCGGTTTTTTCTGTAATATTTTAGGGGAGAAAAGTCTTATAAGTTCCTTTTTGCAATCCACAAATTATATTGCTGTTTATTCTAAATTTCTCTCAAAAAGTAAGTCCTATAGTTGGTTGAGGAACTTATCTAAAAATCGAGTCCACGTAGAAACAGAACATATTGGTTCACAATCTCCAATAATCTTAGAAGAATTGAATGATGTCCATCTAAATATATATCTATACTCCGAACAAAAAGATTTTTATGGTAAATTAATTCAAAATTCTTCCTTACCAGAAAAATGGTTGCATCATCTGCATCTTGGCCGATCAGAAGATTGGGCGCAAATAAATAACATAAAAGTCATAGATGTTGTTAAACGACCCATATATGGAAGATTAGAAGGAAGTACTTGGGTCGCTAATCCAAACGATTCTTTATATGAGACAGAAGAAAATAGTCACTATAAAGAATTTTATTCCAAACTTGCATCGGCCGAAAACTTAATTAGTTCATTGTATGAAATAAAGAAAATATCTTTTAAATCTGATAATAAGTTAAAAGTAAACTATGTGAGAAATTTCAATTATATTCCTTCAAAGCTTATCTATAATAATGATCTACCTTATAGTACTACCAAAAATTATGAATTTTATATAGATGATGATGTGCCACTTTTTTTTACAAAGATAAAAAAGAGGTGAAAAAATGGAAGACTTATATGCTAAGAGCAACAATTCAACGACTCTTAAGCAGCACACTTTTGACGTTTTCACCCAAATCAAAAAGTTAAGCTTTTCTAATTCTAACTATGAGGATATTCTTAAATACAGTGCTTTTTTGCATGATTTGGGAAAAGCTATACCACACTTTCAAAAACAGATTTTAAAAAATAAAAATTACAATTGGGATGATTCTATTGCTGATGTTGCTAATATTCCTCATAGCATTGCATCCCTTTTTTTCATTGATAAAATAAAACTTATGGAGAAATTGAATGAAGAATCAATAAGAATTGTCCTTTCAAACGTAGTTTTCCACCATTTCAGAGATAATTTTTCAGGAATCATTTTAGAAAGCAATGGAACTCTTAAACTTTTTCTGGAAACAACAGGTGAAAAAGGTTTAAGAGAAATAGAAAGCAAATTAAAAAATCATTTCAAAGGAACTGAAATAGAAACTTACATTGCTTTTGATGAGAAATTGTATACCGCAATTACACATGGTTCTTCCTTAATAGGAACGGGCTTAATACTGCCTCCATATGTACTAACTTTCTTACCTCAAATAATTAAAGAAAGAAAAGAAAATCTAAAAATGCATATTTTGACTATAGGCAGTCTAATGAGAGCTGATCATTTTTCATCTTATCTTGAAACAAATAATTATAATATAAACGATTATCCATTAGAGATACCGCCTCTATCTAAGACAGAAACAGAAAACAAAATAGATGCCTATCTAAAAAATAAAAACATTAGTGAGAATGAAATTTGGCAAAAAAAGCTGCCTATAAATGATAAGATATCCATTTTAATCGCTCCAACAGGTAGTGGAAAAACTGAATATGCTCTTTACACATATACTGGGAAAAAGACAATTTATTTATTACCTATGAAAGTTTCATCCAATGCAATGTATGAAAGATTATCTGACATTTTTACAAAAGAAAAAGTGTCTTTATTACATTCTGAAGCGTTTGAATATCTTTCAAAAAAGTATGATGAGGATCCGGAATATGGAGGTGAAATAAGAACCAACATAGAAATGGCTAAAAATTTAGCTTATCCTTTTATAGTTTGTACCGGAGATCAAATTTTCCCTTCGATAATGAAATATCCTTCTTTTCAGAAAATTTATACTACTTTTCCAAATTCAAAATTCATAATAGATGAGGTTCAGTCGTATGATCCTAAAGCAATTGCCATGATAATAAAAGCTATAGAAGAAATAATCGATTATGGTGGTAATGTTATAGTTATAACCGCTACCCTTCCAAACTTTTTCCTTGATGAACTAAAAAGAAGATTCGAATCGAAATCTTTTGATATTGATCCCTCTAAACGGGTTATAAATCGTTATAATTCTATCTCCCCAACCTTCTGCAAACATAAATTTAAATTGACAACCATGAGCGAAAGCGAAATAACAGAAAAAGCCTTAGATTTAGCAAAATCAGGCAAAAGGGTTATGGTAGTATGCAACACAGTGGAATATGCTCAGAATATCTATAAAAATATAATGAATCTAAAAAAAGATGAAAAAATAAAAACATTTTTACTTCATTCACGGTATACTTTTAACGATAAAAGAGATAAAGAAAGTACAATAATTCAAGAATTTAAAAACCCTAAGAGCGAAGATGAAATAGAGCCAAAAATCTTAGTTTCTACCCAAATAATAGAAACATCGCTTGATATCGATTCTGACTATATGATAACTGAAATCGCTCCTATCGATGTACTAATACAACGATTTGGTAGAGTCATGAGAAGAATAAAAGAAGAGGATTCATTCGATTTAACAGAAGAAAATGTGTTTATTGTGACTCAAAATATGGAAGGTAAAAAGAAAAATACCATCTTTGAAAGCAGTAAAGGAAAAGTATATTATCCTGAAGCACTTAGTTCAACTTTTGATATATTGAAAAATCATGATTCTAAACTATGTGAAAAGGAAAAGCAAACCCTTGTCTCTAAAATGTATGCAGAGATTTTTAATGAACAATCCAAAATTAAGCAAGAATTTCAAAATGCACTACAGGTTTTTGATTCAGGATACAGTAGCGCTTCAAAGCTAGAAGCTCAAAGTATGTTCAGACAGGTTGCAAACGTTGATGTAGTTCCAGAAAATAAAATAGACGATTTTGTAAATGAGCTTAAAACCTATAAATTTTCTGATTATTCAGATTTTAAAAACAAGATACTAAACGAGTATGTTATCTCAATGAATTATTTTTTAGTGAATCAAAACCTAAAAGAAATACCCATAAACGGAGAAATAAGTGCAACAATTCGTAAATGGTTAAGTGGAATAAAATTATGTACCAATCTAACTTACGATAAAGAACTCGGAGCAGTTTTGAATAAAGAAAAAAACAAAGTAGAAAATCCATTTATTTGATTTAATATTTTATTAACAATGATAAAATCAAAAGCTTGATTAATACTGACATTTTGCATGTTCAAGAAAACCTAAAAAAATCATTGGAGGTTTGACGCAAAATGTTAGATATGAGTTATTTCTAATCCTTAATCAATCATATTTTTGATAACCGTTTTAATCAACCAAAGAGGAATTTAAATTCCACAGATGCCTGATCAGCCAAGGCCACTGACATCCGTTTTAATCAACCAAAGAGGAATTTAAATTTTTAAATATATGTATAACTTGATACACTATAATTAGTTTTAATCAACCAAAGAGGAATTTAAATTGGAATGTTATACTTTTATTAGATGGGTTGTATCCGTTTTAATCAACCAAAGAGGAATTTAAATCGAATAAAGCTGTTGAAGCTAAGACGTTTCTTCCAGGGTTTTAATCAACCAAAGAGGAATTTAAATTCTTTATAAAAGGGTTATAAAGCTTGAAATTACTCCCGTTTTAATCAACCAAAGAGGAATTTAAATTTCTTTTTTAAATATTTTAAATGAGCTTTTAATTGGGTTTTAATCAACCAAAGAGGAATTTAAATATAAACCATTCAGGCTTTAACATTTGCAATCCTACTAGTTTTAATCAACCAAAGAGGAATTTAAATTATCTTCCCCCTCATTATCCCCCCTACCCCAAATTCGTTTTAATCAACCAAAGAGGAATTTAAATATAATAGCCCATACCCAAAAAGGAACACCGTTCCTTTTGTTTTAATCAACCAAAGAGGAATTTAAATAATATTGTGTTCTGCGCAGGATCAAAGATGTACCTACGTTTTAATCAACCAAAGAGGAATTTAAATTTCTGCGTATGTATACCCGAAATTCTCACATATCCGGTTTTAATCAACCAAAGAGGAATTTAAATAATATTGTGTGCTGCGCAGGATCAAAGACGTACCTAGTTTTAATCAACCAAAGAGGAATTTAAATCAGAAACGCTTTTCTATATTTCGTGAAGTCGATTTCGTTTTAATCAACCAAAGAGGAATTTAAATATTGTTGGCCCAGGCAACACGAAGCATATACATGCTTGTTTTAATCAACCAAAGAGGAATTTAAATATACCTCCCTATAGTAGTTGGTTGCGGTGATTCTTGCCCGTTTTAATCAACCAAAGAGGAATTTAAATATTGTTTTCATGTTCTATGACTAGCACAACGTTGTTTTGTTTTAATCAACCAAAGAGGAATTTAAATTCCAGCACACTATTGAACGACTGCGTACTTTTTTGCATGTTTTAATCAACCAAAGAGGAATTTAAATTCGTCACCAAACTGGCGCAAATAGTACTTGTTCAGAACGTTTTAATCAACCAAAGAGGAATTTAAATCTGCGAGGCGTAGTATGACGCATCAATTTCCATAGCAGCGTTTTAATCAACCAAAGAGGAATTTAAATCTTGATAACGTTCCCATACCCCCAGTTGTAGCACATGTTTTAATCAACCAAAGAGGAATTTAAATTCGTAATTCATTATGTATTTTATATCAGTGTAAATTTGTTTTAATCAACCAAAGAGGAATTTAAATCTGACATTCGTTGATAATCCCCGATCCAGATTTCATTGTTTTAATCAACCAAAGAGGAATTTAAATTTTCAAGAAAAGAAGTTTCTATCAAAATATTCACAGGGTTTTAATCAACCAAAGAGGAATTTAAATTTTTATTATCTTCCTCTTTATACTTCAACCTTAAGGTTTTAATCAACCAAAGAGGAATTTAAATGTCGCAAACAGATATCTCAACGATCGCATACGTTTTGTTTTAATCAACCAAAGAGGAATTTAAATTCTTTCACCTTTCTGCAATACTGGATGAATTCCTTGAGTTTTAATCAACCAAAGAGGAATTTAAATATGGACGCTGCTACCTTCTCAAAACCCGACAAGTTCGGGTTTTAATCAACCAAAGAGGAATTTAAATTTGCCATTCCTGAAGTTCCTTTTGGTACTTTTCATCGTTTTAATCAACCAAAGAGGAATTTAAATAAGACCAATCACTCTCATTCAAGCTCGTGTCTCTGGTTTTAATCAACCAAAGAGGAATTTAAATTTGACACTCAGAGTATAGGTACCGGGAGCGGAGTATGGTTTTAATCAACCAAAGAGGAATTTAAATTTATCCAAATATAGTCTATGCGCGGTTCTCAAGGAGGTTTTAATCAACCAAAGAGGAATTTAAATTTGTAATCTTGGCCGCATCAAGGTTTGCGATCTTGGTTTTAATCAACCAAAGAGGAATTTAAATCACGAAGCATATACACGCTCGCCAAAATGAGTGCAGGTTTTAATCAACCAAAGAGGAATTTAAATTTTTTTCCTCCTTTTTTTTCTCTCTTCTCCCCAATGGTTTTAATAAACCAAAGAGGAATTTAAATTGAAAAGCTGGCAGCTAATTTAAAAGAAGGAGAACCTTGTCTGTATATAGCTGCCATTTTTTCCTGGTATTACCTCGATTTTTGAATTAATTCTTTCTTTTAATTCATTTACATGAGATATTATGCCCACCATCCTTCCAGAGCTATTTAACTCTGTTAATACTTCAATCGCACTATCAAGAGAGTTTGTATCTAGGCTGCCGAATCCTTCATCTATGAAAATCGTATCTAAAGATATTCCACCAGCTTCGCTTTGCACTACATCGGCTAACCCTAAAGCAAGAGCTAGTGCTGCTTTAAAACTTTCCCCTCCTGAAAGTGTCTTTATTTCTCTTTCTTTTCCAGTGTATATATCAAAAACCATGATTTCTAAACCTTCACTTTTCCTTGCATCAAGTACCTTAGAAGATCTATGCAATTGATATCTTCCATCTGTTAATTTGTTTAATCTTAGATTCGCTTGAGATAATATTTCTTCAAAATAATAGGCTAGTACATATTTACTAAGGCTGATTCTTGTGTTGTTATCCCCTTTGCTGACATCTCTTAAGTTCTTTATAATTGAATATTCTTTTTCTTGTCTTTCTATTTCTTTTATTACTGTTTCTAAATTAGCTTTTGTGCTTTTCAGATATTTTATTTCATATTCTAAATTTGTTTCCTTTTTAATTAACTCTTCAATTTCTTTTTGTAATTGATCTATTTCATTTACTATAGGTGTTTCATCAGTTTTTTTTAGGTTTTTAGTGGATTCTTCTAAATCAATAAGAAGAGTCTGCTTATCCTTTAATTCTTCTTTATATCTTTGAACTTTCTCTTCCAAACTTTCTATTAAATTAATTTGTTTTTTTAGTGCTTGATATTCTAGTTGGTTCGCTAGTCCCATTCTTCCTAGCATTTGATCAAACTTTTGCTCAGCATTTTTTACTTGGTCGTCTAATTTAGTTATATCTTCGGTTAATGTTTTTATTGTTCCTTTTGAAGAGTTTATTATTTCTGAGATTCTGTTAGATTCTTCTCTTTTTTGTTCGTAAGTGGTTTTGATATCTTGAATAAATTTCCTCTTTTCTTGTATTTCGCTTGTTATTCCATTTTCAGTTTTGTTCTCTAATTGTTCTTTGAGATTTGTAATTTTAGTTGTTAGTTCTATAATTTCTGATTTCGATTCATCTATAATTTTTCTCAACGTTTCCCTTTGCTCTTCTAACTCTTTAATTTCTTCTTTTATTTTTTTATTAAGGTTTTTCAGTGATTTGACTTTTTCGTATATTTTTATTTTTTGGTCGTATTCTTGTTTTTGCTGGTCTAATTTATCTTCGAGCATTTTTATTAAATTTTGTATATGAGTGTATATATGCTCACTTTCTTGGGGAATTTGTAATCCTTCACAGATTCTTTTATATTCCAATTTAAATAAAGATACCTCTTGTGAATATTTGGTTGAGATGTCTTCGTAATTTTTTAGTATCTTTGTTTTTTCTTTCTCTTTTTTATTCATATTTTGGTTGATTTCCTCTAGTTCTTTTTCTGTTATTAATTTTCCGGTACTTTTGGCAGGAGAAGGGTGAACGGTAGATCCACAAACGGGACATGGTTCTCCTTCTTTTAGATTGGATGCGAGATGGTATGCCTGTGATTTTATAAAATCGGCCGTCTTTTCGTTTTGTTCTTCTCTTAAATCTTGGATTTCTATCTCTATTTCTTCTTTTTCTTTTTTTACTTTCTGATATTTTCTGTGCAAACCTACCAATTCTGTGTATTTTTTCAATAATTCGCCGGCTGCAGATAATAATTTTTCATTTGTACTAATTTCGTTTTTAAGTATTTCAACGTTTATATCTTCGTTTTCTGATATATAATTTTCATTTTGTTCCAATTTTTCTTGAACTTTTGAAAGTTTCTTATCCTTTTCATGACTTTCATTAACCTTTACATCCAAAAGTTTCTTTTTTGTGTTATATTCTTTTATTAAGTTTTTGTACTTAACGTATTTATCTAATTTTTGGTTGAGATCTTCAATTTCTTTTTCAACAGCGGATATATTTTGGTATTGCTTTTCAATTTCTGGTAATTTTTCGTTGATTCGTTGCTTTTCTTCCATACTTTTATCTAATATACTTTGTTGATTTTTGAGTTGGTTCTTTTTATCGTTTAATTCTTGCTGGTATTCTAAGTATCTTTCTTCGTATGGAAGCATCTCTTTTGCTTTCTTTAAGCTATTAAGGAGTTCTTCTTTTCCTTGAATATACTTGGAATTTTGTTGAAGTTCCTCGATCTCTTTTTTAAGGGTTTCTTTCTTTTCGATTAGTTCGTTAGCTTTTTTTATCTTCTCAAGCTCTGTGTTTAGTTTTTGAAGTTCATCTTGTTTTTGAGATTTTTGTTTTTTGGTTTCTTCTTTTGAAATTTCCTTACGCCTAATTTCTTTTTTTAATTGGTCAATTAAATTTTCAGGGTCGATGCTTTCTAACTGCAATAATTGTTTGTATCCTTCTGATTCAAGATTTATTGATTCTAGTATGTTTCTGACTTTTTGTCGTTGGTCTTTTAATCCTTTTTCTATATTTTTAAAAATCTCGTCTATTTTTTGTTCAAAACTTTCATATATACTTATGTCAAATATCTTCCTAAAAATCTCTGCTCTTTCATTTGAATTTGCTGTTATAAACTTTCTGAATTCCCCTTGCGGAATCATTATTATCTGTTTGAATTGTTCATAGTTAAGGCCCAAATATTCTTCTACCTTACTATTTACTTTTTTCACCCCTGATTCATGTAATATCAATTCACCATTTTGATATATTTTTATACTAGCTTGACTATTTTGTTTTGTGGTCCCTTCACCGTCTTTTTTGGATCTTTCGTAAGAAGGCGTCCTTGAGATTTCTATCCTTTTATCTTTGAATTGAAACTCAAATTCTACGTATGTGTCGGTGTTTTCATCTGCAAAATGAGACCTCGCTATCGCATCTCCTCTTTCCCCCATCGACCCATTTCCGTATAATGCATAACAGATAGCATCGAAAATAGTAGTTTTACCCGCACCTGTTGGACCGGTAATTAAGAATAAAGTATCGTTTCTTAATTTGATAAAGTCTATTTCCTGCTCTTCTAAAAAAGGACCAAACGCTTGGAATTTTAATTTTATGGGTCTCATCTTTCTTCACCACTTGTCTTTAGGAGTTCATTGAAAATACTTGTTACTATCTGTTTTTCCTCAAAAGAAAGTTCTTGGTTCTTGACCTCTTTGTAAAACGACTCGAAAAGATCCACTGGTGATATTTTCTTTATGTTATAATCTTTTGTCTTTATTTCATCATTTGTTTTTAAATTAGGAAAATCCAGGGACAGAACATTCGGAAATTTCGCTCTCAGTTTGTTTATAGCATCATATACAGGTTTAGAATTTTCTAATATTATTTGAAGATAATCATCTGAACTCTCCGTTTTCATTATGTCATCAAAATATCCTCTTATCACCTTCATATCTTTGGCAGTATTAAAGCTCAATTTTTCAACTAGTATACTGCCCTTTTCTTTCATTTCTACTAGATTCATCCCTTTTTTATGGTCTACTTCACTGAATGAGTACTTTAAAAGAGAACCTGAATAATATATATTTTTGATCTTTTGAGGTCTGTGAAGATGTCCAAGGGCAACGTAATCAAATTTATCAAAAACCGAAGGATCAATATATTCGCTTCCTCCAATTGATAAAGGCCTTTCGGATTCGCTATTCAATCCACCCATTATGTATTCATGAGCTATCAATACGTTTCTTTCATCTTCATTCACATTAATACTATCTATGTAATGCTTCAAAAGCTGGGTTTTATTTTCAAAATTTATCTTAAATATATCACTGGCTTTTTGAGGATCAACATATGGAAGCATAAAAAAATTAACGAGGCCAAACTCGTCTTTAAAGGTGACTTTTTTAACTTCTTTTTTTAAAGTACCTTCGATATGAAGGTTCATATTAGAGAGTATGCCGTTTAAGAACTCAAGCCTTTCATCGCTATCGTGATTTCCTGAGATTATAAGTGTGGGAATTTTTAATTCTAGTACAACTTTGGAGAGTACTTCGTTCAATAGATTAATTGCTTCTGAAGGAGGGATACCTCTATCGTATAAATCTCCTGATATCAATAGTACATCTGGTGGAGTTTCTGATAAATATGCCAAAAAATTGTCTAAAACATATTTTTGATCCTGGGTCATATAATTGGAATATATTATCTTTCCAAGATGCCAATCTGCAGTATGAATAAATTTCATGGTGACCTCCGAATACCTAAATAATTAGATCTTCTAGCATTAAATCTAAAAAAGGGATGCAAGTTGCATCCCTCCTGTTTAAATCTTTCAATACAATGGTTCAACATCCATGTGTTCCCAATAATCTTTGGATATTTTTTGATAGAGTGTATAAATCCTATCTCTATGGTCTTTTTCCCATTCGGCTAGATGATTCAGTATTTTTTTTAACTCATCGTCTTCAACACTTTCAGCAGCCTTGTTATAGAAGTTCATAAAATCTTCTTCGATAAGATAAGCCATTCTTAATACCGGTATATCGGATTTTAAGGCAGTAAAATCGCCCCCGTAAACAATTTCTTGGGCAGCTCTTTTGGAAAAAGATTGCCCCACGTCAGTGGGTTGTGAGAAATGTACATAATCGTGACTTTTTACATCTTTTATAAGATTACTTATATAATCTACGTGACCTTTCTCCATCTTACTTAAATCTTCAAAGGTTTCCTTAACCTGTTGAATCTTCACAGTTTTTGCTTTTGATTCGTAAAATTGCATTCCTTCTGTTTCTTTTGATAAAGCATATTCTAATATACCAAGAGCCTTTTTTTGATTCAAAGAAAACACCTCCAAATATTTATTTTTATACTATCTTTAGAAACTCTAACACGTGTTTTTGCGCCCCTTCACCTCGCAATTCAGGTGCCAACTATTTTGAATACTCTACATAAATGTAAGGTATAAGAATAAATTCTAAAATAATTGATAAATAAAGTCCGACAACAGGGATTATTCCCAAAAGAAAAATAACAAGTAAAACTAGAAATATTTGTAAAAAGTTTTCTCCTTTAAAAACGAAAGAAAAACTCCTTTTCATAGAATCGGTAACTGAAAGGTTGTCAACCACTAACGCACACGGTGAAAAAATTAGGAAAAGAGCTAGTATTAATCCTGGAATAACAAAAGCTAAGGTTCCAAGAGATATCAGAAAACCTATCACAATAGAAAGCACGATTATCTCTAAGAGAACTTGACTAATTTGAGAATAGCTTTTTTTAAGATCTATTTCTTCACCTTTTTTATATTGGTCAAATAAGATGGTGGTCCAAGCAAAGAAAAAAACTGTAATAATCCCAATAATAATAGAAGATACTAAATTAGCTATGGGGCCTATAAACCCCACCACATCAAAAAGTAAAGATAAGATAATTCCAATAAAGACAGGTATAAGTATGATAGGATTTTTACCAACTATTTTAAATGGTTCTGTAAAAACATCACCTAGATTTATTCTCACTCGTATTCCCCCTCCAATTTTGTAGACACTTATATAATTTTTTCTTCTTCTAAACATCTATTTTTTTCAAATTGCAAAGTTGTATGATTGATTTCAAATTCTTCTTTTAAAAGTTCGTTTAATTCATCTATACAATCATCCAACTCATAATTATTTTGGTCAAACTTTTCTTGGAGCCTTATATGGGCTTCCATATATTTGTCTTTTCCATCGGTTGTCCAAATGTGAATATGATGAACATCTTTTACGAAATCAAACTGTTCTAACTTTGCTTTCAGTTTTTCAATTTCAATATCCGTCGGAGTTCCTTGTAGTAGTATATTTATAGTATTCTTAAGCAATGGTATACTTTCTACAAAAATATACCCGCTTATCATAAAAGTGAATATAGGATCAACAATGTAAAATTTTTGATAAATGATCAAAAATGCTCCTATGATTACCAATATAGACGAAATAGTATCGCTAAGAATATGGATAAAAGTGGCTTTGATATTTAGATTCGTTTTTGAACCAGAATGTAATAAAAAAGCGGTTATTAAATTTCCTGCTAAACCAATAAAAGCCACGGTTAACATAACTTCCCCCTGTATGATTGTAGGATTTGATAATTTATTAATACCTTCAATAAGTAAATAAACAGCAATAAATATCAAAATCTCTGTATTTACAAAAGCGGCAAGTGTCTCTACCCTTTTATAACCATATGTTCTTTTTGGGTCTCGTTGCTTTTTTGATAAAATTCTTGCGATATAACTTATAAAAATAGCAGAAGTATCGTTCAAATTATGTATAGCATCTGATAACAAAGCTAAACTGTTCGAAAAGATTCCACCCAATATTTCGGCTATGGTTATACCAAAATTCAGTATAACCGACACCAGAAGCTTAAAATCCAGAGCCTTTTCTTCTTGATAATTTAGATCCATAAAACCATCCTCTATTTTGTTGGAAATTCGGTTGATTCATAAACATATATACCGTTTTCATATTTTGAATATTTCCAGTTTGGAAAGGCCCATTGATTTGAAATTACTTTTGCTTCAGGTTTGAGTTCTTTTTTTAACTTATTTTCTAGTTCATTCATCGCAAAATCCACTTGAAAAACTGTTATGATATCAAATTTAGATAAATCTGCTTTCCAAAAGTTTTTCCAATGAATGAACGCTTTTCTTTTTAAGCCAGCTCTTCTGATATTTATCTTTGAAATAATTACTAACAAAGGATTTATCTCAAAACCATGAGCTTGAATACCTTTTCTAGCAAAAGCTATGACAACACGCCCATCTCCGGAACCCAAATCTGCTGAGATCTCTTCTCCTTTTATTTCGGCCAGTTCCAACATCTTTTCAACATCTTTTTTTCTACTTGGATCGAATATTGCGCCTTTTAATGAAAAAGGAATTATCCAGAAAAAGAGTAAATAGAATAGTAAAACTGCTAGAATTATAAAAAATACCCACATGCTTTCTCCTTCATCTTAATAAACTATATAGTGAGCTTATCATCTTTTGTACTTTGTTACTTCTCGCAAGAACGTTTTTCTTTTTTCTTTGTCAACTTCTTTTTCAACACCTACTGGGGGATTCCCGTCTATTACTCCTAATATGCCCCTTCCCTGATCACTTTCAGCTACAATTATTTGGAGAGGATTTGCAGTTGCAGCAAAAATATTAAGCACTTCTTGAACATTCAACAGTTGATTTTTAATATTTATTGGAAAACCGTTTTTTATCATTAATACAAAGCAATGACCTGCTCCTATCTTTTGAGCATTATCGATAGCTACTTTAATTAATTCATCGTCGTTCCCATCGTATCTTATAAGACGAGGACCAGAGGCTTCGTTGAACGCTAAACCAAATTTTAAAGAAGGATTTGTTGTAACTATACCTTCATAGATATCTTCAACAGTTTTTATGAAATGCGATTGCCCCACTATTATATTCGTATCTTCGGGAATATCTAACTGTACGACATCGAGTTTTAAATCCATCTTTCCCCTCCTGATTATTTTTTGAAATAGTGTTTTTAGAAATTCTAAAATTTATATCACAACCCTCAAAAAACTTAATCTCTTTTATACAATCCTACAATTTCTGCCTTTTCTATTATATGACCTTCCATAGCTTTCAATAGATCTTCTTTTTTGGTATTTTGAGGTAAATCCAACGTTGTATCTAATGCGTAAAGTTTGAAATGGTAATGGTGAACTCCATGCCCAACAGGAGGACAAGGCCCCATGTATCCAGTTTGATGAGCACTGTTTTTTCCTTGATTTAATGAAAGCGGATGGGTTACAGAGTATTCTTTTGGGATTCTTTCAGGAATCTCTTCAACCACCTCAATGTTCCATGCCACCCAATGCACGAATGTTCCCATCGGAGCATCTGGGTCATCCATTATCAACGCCAAAGATTTCGCTTTTTCTGGGATTCCTTCGATTAGCAATGTGGGGCTAACATCCCTACCCTCGCAAGTATAGGTACTTGGAATATAATCGTTATTTTTAAAAACTGGTGAGGAAATTTTTAAAGCCATATCAATATCCCTCCTTATGCTAATAATTTAAAAACAACTAACAAATATACAATGCAATTATACCATAAAAATACTTTACTTCTGATGTCTTCAACCAAACTACTACTCTATCAGTTATTTGCCTTTTCGAGTTAGTTTGTTTCTAAATTTGAAATTAACGTTTTGTGGAGGAAAAATTCCTTTGTTGATAGCCCTAACTTCTTCAATTGAATAAAATGCATTTGGATTGAATTCATTAACTATATCAATAATTTTTTTTAAATCTTTTCTTCTAACCACACTGTATATAATTTTCACAGGACCTTTAGATCCCTCCGCGTCTAAACTTGTCACTCCAAAACCACCTTTATTCAAATAATCAACTAAAGGCTGAGCTTCTTTATTGGTTATGACACGAACTAAATTTACTCCAATAGCTATTTTCTCTTCCAAAAAAGCACCTAGATAGTTTCCAGTAGCAAATCCCAAGGCATAAGCGATTGCATAAAGAGGTTTATCTAAATTATTCATAACTTGCGAAATAGCTACAAGCCATACCATTATTTCAAAAAATCCTAATACGGATGCCCAAAACTTGATCCCTTTTGAGACGAAGATGATCCTTATAGTCATCAAACTTACATCACAAAGCCTCATGGCGAAAATTATAATGGGAAAAATTACCAGAGAAAAAAAGGTAGAATCCATAAAAGAAGAAACTTGCACTATAACTTCACTCCTTCTAAAATAGGTTATTTTTTAATAATATAAAATATCTTATCATATTAAGATGATATAATATAGAAAAATAAATAAAATTTTGGAAAGGAGATATTCTTTTGAGAAAAATAATTTTACTAATTATTTCTTTGAATATATTTAATTTGATGTTTTCTTTGAACGTTGATTCATTCTTTAAGTCTGTTGAACTGGTAAACAGTAGAGAAGAGATTGTATCATTTTATTTCACTAATGACTCCGGCAGGAAAATTATTATATACATTAGTTCGTTTTTTGAGAATTCACTCTTTGAAATATCTTATCCAAATGAAATTAGCTTACTACCCTATGAAGCAAAAAAAGCCGATTTTTTTGTTAAAGGTTCAAAATCTTCAGAAGGTACTCATATTCTTACTTTTTCTATAACGGTTGAGGATAATTTACCTGTTGATTCGAAGGTATCTAAAATTAGCTTCCCAATTATTATTAAAATTGTGGATTTGAATACTTCGAATATGCAAATTTCTTTAGATATGCATTGTGATTTCCCCTTTATTTCAAATCAAAAGAACCTAGGTACTTTTTTCCCTATACAATTAGCTAACAATAGCAAATGGGAAATTGACGTTTGGGGAACTTTTTCTTTGTATAAATTAAGTAATAACCAATTGATTTTTCAAAAATCCCTTTTTCAGGACCAATCTATAAATCTTTTACCTCATACTAGTAAAGAAGGCGATATTTTTATTGAAAAATATTTAGCTCCCGAAGAATACAAGATTAGAGCAGAGATATATTATGGATATAAAAATTATTTTCAGGAAAAATATGTTTATGAGAAAGAGTTCAAGATAACAGAGGATTTGTACAAAGAAAAAAACATGCTAAATATAAATACATATCCAGATCAAATTTATATAAAAATACCTAAACTAATGACTCCTAGGGAGTATATCACGACTCCCTTAGAATTTTCTTTGGATGTAGTTAATAATGATTTTTTAGATATAAACGTTTTTTTGGATTTTGAAGAGGAAGATGAGGAGCAAAACTTTTTTAATAGAAAAACAAACGATAAGTATTTATCTATTACACCTAACGAATTTTCAATACCTAAATACCAAAAAGTAGAAACAAAACTAATAGCAGATTACCGAAGATCAAATTTGGTAGAATTAAGTGGCGAATACTACACCAACTTAAGCCTAATAGGAGAAAACAACGATGAAACTCAAGTGGTGCAAAGTAAAATTAATATTCCAATTACATTAGATTTTGGAGATAATATATATAACTCTGAATCAAACATATACATAAAAGAGAATAATCTTTTAAACGATTTCTATAACAATATAACAATCGGTTTTGAAATAAAAAATACGGGAAACTCATCTGTTCATTACGATATCTACATGAAAAAATGGAATTCCACAACAAATAGCCAAGTAGGAAACAAAATTATAGTAAAATCCCAACAATCTCTCTTAGCTGAACAAACGGATGAATTTACAGAGAAATTAGTTACCGAATTAGGAGTAGATAAAATTTTAATAGAGGTTGTTACTAGTAAAGGTACTAATCCCAGTGAAATAATTAAAGTCGATAATTATTCATTAAAGATAGAAAGGTAAAATAAGAAAGGTGGTAAAAGTTGAAAAAAGCTCTAATATTAATTTTCGTCGTTTTTTCATCCTCTTTTTACTTTTCAAACATTCACTTAAGTTTTAACGAAACACCTCTTCAAGAAGTACTACAAAAACTTGAGGAAGTTAGTGGAAGTATTATTCTAACAAAAGCCAATATTTCAGAGAAAATTACCAAAGAAATAAATACATTAGATTTGGAAAGTGCTTTAGATATTGTGTTACATTCTACCGATTATGAATACAAAAAAGTAGGACATAATTTGTATTTAGTAGGGGATTTCGATTTAATAATTCAGGGATCTGTACAAAACGCTACTGAGATTGACTTCAAAATTTTAGAAATAACAAAAATATCAAATATTTTGAAGCTTTTAAACCAGAGAGTTAGAAGAGTTCCCAACTCGAATAGTATAATCTTGTTTGGTAAAGACGAATTGTCATTTGAAATATTAAATTTATTTAATTTTTTGGAAGATAACGCAGGAGAAAACAAGGAAATCACTTATTCATCTTCACATAAAATTTCAAAAAATGTTTATGATTATTTACTCGGCTTAGAAAAAAACCAGAAAAGCTCTCCGATTGAAAATCAAGATGCTATTGGATTTCTAGAATCAAACTTTTCACTGCTTACGGATCTAGAAAAAGTTGAATTTTATGAAAGCTTTGATGTGAATGAAACAGGTGTTAACTTTAAAGATAACATTAACAATTATTATTTGGTAGAAAAAGATAGGGAGTACATTGTTTTAGTTACTTCTACATTTAACTTAGAAAATCTAACAGTCGAAGAAAAAACAAACATTTTCTCACAGCTAAAAACGTCATTTGGAGTAAGTTATCAATTCGATTCTAACGAGATTATGTCTAGTATTTCTTGGCAATTCAACAAATCTTACTTTGATATCTCTTTTGATTTTAATAACAACTTTAAATTTGGATATAAAACAGCGTTGAAAGATAGAGTAAGAATTGGAGCAGTACTGAAAAATGAAGAAGATCAGATAAATATATCTTTTTTATTAGACGATTACGAAGATTTCAATAATTTTGGTCTATACGGTATTCTTCAGATAAACAGTCAGATAGAAAATCTCAGAAGTATTTTAGTAGATTTAAATCAACTAACCTACGATTTAGTTGCTGCAAAAACTTATACCTTTGGAGATAAACAAACAATCGAATTGTCTTTATACCCTGGAATTGGCCTCTCAATAAGTAAGAAAGATCAAGCAAATATATATTTTAATTTCGGCGTGCAGTATGCTTTCCCTTTTCAAAAAAGCGCGATTTTGCTTTCTTACTTATACCATCAATACTCACACACTATAAATTTATCAATTGAATTTTAACCGTGGTGAGCGTTTGCTGCAGTATGCAAAGTACGTTTTTGCAGCCTTGTGCAAAAGGCCTTTTTATAATAAATTTTGATTGTGAACTTGCGGATCTTAAGGGGTTTACCCCTTAACGTTAGAGGGTGAAAGGGCGCTGAAATAAATTTCAACTTTGGAGAGGATTACAAATGTTTAGAATTCTAGTAGTAGAAGACGATAGATCCATCTCAAGGCTTTTAGAGTTGGAATTATCTCACGCCGGCTACAACGTAGAAATAGCAAAAGACGGAGACGAAGCCTTAAAATTCTATGAAAATTTTAAGCCTGATATAATATTATTGGATATAATGTTGCCTATAAGAGATGGATTTAAAGTTGCTGAGGCAATTAGAGACCATGACAGTGATATTGGAATAATAATGATCACAGCCAGAGGAGAGCTAGAAAACAAAGTTAAAGGTTTAAAAAACGCAGATGATTATGTGGTTAAACCTTTTGAAATAGAAGAAATATTGGCAAGAATAGAGGCTTTGTTAAAAAGAATGGGAAAAACTAAAGAACTGATAAAAGTCGGAGACATAGAGATTTATCCTCAATACATGGAAGTTCTTGTAAACAAAAAAAATGTTCATTTGAGCCTCACGGAATTTAACATACTAAAGTTACTGGCTATCAATAAAAATATAGTTGTCTCAAAAGAAAAAATCTTAGAAAAGATTTGGGGATACTACGATGAAGAGAACAACAACTTAGTTGAAGTATACATCAATTATTTAAGAAAAAAATTGAAAGATTCCACACAAAATATAGAAACTGTGCGAGGTGTTGGTTACGTTATTAGGGAGAAAGAAAGTAAAACATAGTGCAATTTTTAGGCAAACAATAGTTTTTACAGCCATTACTATGAGTATAGTATTGACAATTGTTGGCATAGTGAGGATCGTTTTTGTACAATTCACACTTCAAAGTTACAACGACATATATATTGCACAATTGAATGTAAGTGGACTGAATAGGGGAAATGCTAACAATCCTCAGAAACCTCTAGATTTGCTTTACCAAATTATGCAAGATTCAAGTGTATTGAGAAGAAGTTTATTATCAAACAGGATCGTTATTCTAGACGGACAGTTGATTTCAGACCCTTATGGTTTGATAAAGGAAAATTTTAAAATTCCTAGGTTACCGTATCTTTATGAATCTGATGGAATGTACTACATCTTTGCAGGTGTTCCTATATTTGGTTCATCTCTTTTAATAGTCGGCGGACCATCTCTTGAGCTAACAGCTCTTTTGAGAAACTTTGAAAAAGCAGTCTTTGTAATAATAACGACTGGTTTTTTTATATCATTATTAGTATCGTATTTTTTAGCTAAAAACACTCTCAAACCAGTGGTGAAAATGGCAAAACAAATATCTGAAATAGATGCCCAGACCATAGATAAGAGGATATCAGAACAAAAATCACAAGAATTTGATATCTTCGCACAAAAATTAAATTCTATGTTGGATAGAATTGAAAATGCTTTTGAAATACAAAATCAATTCGTTTCCGATGTTTCTCATGAGCTGAGAACACCTTTAACTTCTATAAATGGTTACATTAAAATGCTGAAAAGATGGGGAAAAAACGATCCCAAAATTATGGAAGAATCACTGAACAGTATAGAAGCATCCAGCGAATATTTAAGGGATCTAGTTGAACAGCTCTTGCTTCTGACTAAAAACGATTACCAAATCAAAAAAGAAAATATTGATATTAAAAACGTAGTAAAAGAAACTTTGAATCTTTTTAAATTAGAACTGAACGAATTCAAAATAGATATGCAAGGAAAAAGTTTCTCAGTGAACAGCTCTAAAGAATATCTCTCTTTAATACTCAAAATTTTCATTGAAAACGCAATAAAATACTCATCAAATCAAAAAGAAATAACAATAAAATTAGACCCAGATCAAAAGAGTATAAGTATACAAGACCATGGTATCGGTATTGAACAAACTAAATTAAAAAACATCTTCGAAAGGTTCTACAAAGTAGACTCTTCTCGAAGCGATAAAGGCCATGGATTAGGATTATCAATAGCAAAAAAACTAGCTGATGCGTTAGATATTGAATTAAAAGCTTATTCAGAATTAGGTAAAGGTAGTACTTTTACCTTGATCTTTTTGAATCAACTGTGAGGAGGAAGCTAACGTGGTTTATTTCGACAACAACGCAACTACCCAAGTTGATAGAGACGTTGCTGATTTGATTTTGAAATATATGACAGAATACTATGCAAATCCCAACTCTATTCATCAATTTGGAGTAGATATTGAAAACGATTTAGAAGAAGCTCGAGAGCAAATTTCCGAAGCGTTTAAAGCTTTACCTACGGAGATCTTTTTCACCTCTTGTGCTACTGAATCAATAAATTGGGTTATAAGAGGAGTTGCTAAAGCCAACAAAAATAGAGGCAAACACATTATAACTTCTACCGTGGAGCATTCTGCTGTTATTAACACACTCAAACAACTAGAAAGGGAAGACTTTGAAGTATCCTATATAAATGTGAATGATAAAGGAGTAATAGATCTAAATGAATTGTCAAAAAATATAAGACAGGACACCATACTAGTCAGCTTAATGGCTGCAAATAACGAAGTAGGTACCTTGCAACCTGTTGATGATGCCTACAAAATAATAAAAGAAAAAAATGAAGAAACATACTTTCACATTGATGCTGTACAAGCTATTGGTAAGATACCCTTTGATTTGTACAAATACAAATGTGATTTGGCTTCTTTTTCTGCACATAAATTTCATGGTCCAAAAGGTGTAGGCATTCTTTACAAACGTAGAGGAACAAGAATATTTCCCTTCATAACAGGAGGTCCCCAAGAAAATGGGATGAGAGCAGGAACACAAAATGTTCCAGGAATCGTTGGTACGGCTATGGCTTTGAAAAAATCTATTGAAAATCTTGACATAATGAATTCGAATATAAAAAATATTAGGGATCATCTAGCCGAAGAATTACTAAAAATAGGAGCAAAGATAGTCACTCCCTTAGAAAACTCGGTTCCCAATACATTAGCTTTTTTCTTTCCTAATATACGAGGAGATATTATTGTAAACGCCCTCTCAGAAGAAGAAATTTATGTATCAACCACTTCTGCATGCTCAAGTAAAATTAAATCTTTTAGTAGAGTTATGGAAAGTATGGGATACAAGAATGACGAGGCAAGTGGTATGATACGTATTAGCTTATCTCACTTGAATAAAGACGATGAGGCAGAATTATTCTTGATTAAGTTAAAAAATGTCTTGAAATTTTTGAATTATTGATTTTTTAATGTATAATAAACATAAAGGGGGCGAAAATATGAGAAGTATGACCGGTTACGGGAGAATAACAAAAAATATTGGTGATTACAGCTATAATGTAGAAATAAAATCTCTCAACTCCAAAAATCTAAACATCAACGCTTCAATCTCACCTTTATTTTCTCCATTAGAATTAAATATTCAAAATCTTGTAAAAAAATACTTCAAAAGAGGAACCTTGAGAATCTCTATAGATATAAAATTATTGAAAACAGACAACATAATAGATGTAGACCTAGGATTAGCTAAGGCTTATTACAATGCCCTCAATAACTTGATAAACGAATTGCATTTAGCTGATGATGTTAATTTAGAAGATTTGTTAAAATTCAAAGATATAGTTAAAATTTCCATAGATGAAAAAACTATCGATGATATTTGGAAAGGTATGAAAGAAGTTTTAGAAGAAGTAATCGAAACAGTCTTGAGATATCAAAAAGAAGAAGGTAAAGATCTAAAAGATTTTCTTAATAGTTATTTGAATGAACTTGAAGATATTGTTATTAAAATAGAAGAAGATGCTCACCAAATCAAAGAAAAATACAGAGAACAGTTAAAACACAACATTAATTCTTTGATTAGTAATATAGATAATATCGATGAAAATAGATTGGAAATGGAAATAGTCTTATTAGCAGAAAGAGCCGACATTAGCGAAGAAATAGACAGGTTAAAAAGCCACATTAGAAGATTCAAAAACTTCTTAGAAAATGAAAATAATAACGACAGTATAGGACAAGAACTAGATTTTATTTGTCAAGAAATGCATAGGGAATTCAACACGATCGCCTCCAAATCAAAAATTTTAGATATAACTAACCTTTCCTTGGAAGGGAGAACCTTAGTTAATAAAATTCGGGAGCAGGCTCAAAATATTCATTGAACTATTGTAAGCATTTAACAACATGTTAGGAAACTATTTATAAATTGTATTTTAAAGGTGTTTGAGTGAATGACGATCTAAGGTAAATATTTTAGTTGGTGGAGGTGCTCTTTATGTATGGATTGATCAACATAGGTCTCGGAAATATTGTTGTTGGTGATAGGGTTATAGCCATTGTTTCCCCTACTTCTCAACCCTTAAAAAGATTAAAAGAAATCGCAGAGCAGCAAGGGAAGTTACTAGAAGTAAACCACGGAAGAAAAACTAGAGCTTTTATAATAACCGACTCTGGTCATATTATAGCCAGTGCAATTCAACCAGAAACAATTACCAATAGATTTTTGCAGAACTATTATGACATTGAAAAAGTTTTAGACAAAATACGCAAGGAAGTATTATAACATGGATGGATTGCTTTATATTGTTAGCGGCCCATCAGGTGCAGGAAAATCTACATTGATAAAAAATTCGTTGGACAAAGTTATTGGTTTTTCTTTCTCCGTTTCCTATACCACAAGAGAAAAAAGAGCTGGAGAAATTGACGGAAAAGACTATTTTTTTATCGATAAAAACACCTTTTTTAAAATGAAAGAAGGCGGAGAATTTCTAGAGTGGGCTGAGGTTCATGGAAATTATTATGCCACATCAAAAAAATCCCTTGAGGAAACGTTAAAAGAAAGCCGGGGCCTTGTTTTAGATGTCGATGTTCAAGGAGCTCTAAACATAAAAAAAATTTATGAAAACGCTATATACATTTTTATTTTACCCCCCTCTCACGAGGACCTAGAAAAAAGGCTAAAAAAAAGGGGTACCGAATCAAAAAATTCTTTGGAAAAAAGACTGAAAGACGCAGAATGGGAGATTTCTCATATAAAATATTTCGATTATGTAATTGTAAATCAAGAAATCGAAGAATCGACAAATCAATTGATATCAATCCTTGTGGCAGAACAACTTAAAAGAGAAAGATTCAATGAAAGTACTCCGTTTTTTTTTAAAAAAAATATGAATTTTTAAAATAAGAGGTGAAATCAAATGAATTTAGGAATAAATTACGATAAAATATCAAAAAGAATAAATTACAAATATGTTATTCCTATTATCGCAGCAAAAAGGGCCGAAACCCTAAAAAACTTAGATGAATTGAAAGGGGTTACTGAAAAAAAAGACTACGTAAGTATTGCCTTAAAAGAATTAGAAGAGGGTAAGATACAAGTTAAAAATCCAACTTTATTGGATAGTTTAAGTAAATAGTCTAATTCTAACTTTCATAATACTTTTTAAAACATTCATTTTGGGAGGGTAAAATGTTAGATTTAAAGTATATCAGAGAAAATCCGCAAGAAATAAAAGAAGCTTTAATAAGAAGAAACAACGAAACATCTATAATAGATGAAATCATCTCTCTCGATGAAGAGAGAAGAAAATTGTTGAAAGAAATCGAAACTCTAAGGTCCCAAAGAAATCAAAACTCAAAATTAGTTGCTAAATTGAAAGCCCAAAAGAAAGATGATGAAGCCGATGAAATAATTACAAAGGGAAAGGAAATCTCAGAACAAATTAAAAATTTAGAATCAGATTTAAAAAAAATTGAAGACAATTTATATTATAAATTGTTATGTGTGCCTAATATCCCTGACAGCAGTGTACCCATTGGAAAGGATGAAAACGAAAATCTTGAATTAAGAAAATGGGGGAAACCACGAGAATTTGACTTTGAACCAAAAGCTCATTGGGATTTAGGCACTGAATTAGACCTATTAGATTTCGATAGAGCAGCTAAACTAAGCGGATCTCGATTCACCATCTTAAAAGGAGACATAGCCCGTTTAGAGTTAGCCTTAATCAACTTTATGATCGACTTACATACAAAAGAGCACGGTTACACCTTTATACTACCTCCACATCTAGTTACAAAAGAAACTATAACCTCGTCCGGTCAACTACCAAAATTCGAAGATGACCTATATAAAACTTCTTTGGATCAAATGTATCTAATTTCTACTGCGGAAGTTTCTCTTGCAGGTTTACATAGAAACGAAACCTTAGAATTAAATTCACTCCCTTTAAAATATGTAGCTTATACACCCTGTTATAGAAGAGAAGCCGGTAGTTATGGAAAAGACGTAAGAGGGATGATCAGGCAACATCAATTTGATAAAGTAGAATTATTTTGGTATACCAACCAAGAAGAATCCCCCCAAGCTTTGGAAGAATTAACAAGTCACGCAGAAAAGGTGCTACAACTATTGAATTTACCATATAGAGTGGTTGCTCTATGCACTGGGGACTTAGGCTTTGCAGCTTCCAAAACTTATGACTTGGAGGTGTGGTTACCCAGTTACAATGATTATAAAGAAATATCATCATGTTCGAATACAAAAGATTTTCAAGGAAGAAGGGGAAACATTAGGTACAGAGACAAAGAGAACAAACTACATTTCGTTCACACACTAAACGGTTCTGGATTAGCAGTTGGAAGAACTTTAGTAGCGATAATGGAAAACTATCAAATAGCTAATGGCAAGATAAAAATTCCTGAAAAACTCGTACCTTACATGGGAAAAGAGCTCATAGGTTGATTATAAATGCCAAATACGTTTTACGGAAAAAAAGCAAATAAAGAAATTATTTTAAACGAAGAAGAAACCGCGCACATAAAAATAACTAGAAAGGTCGAGGGAGAAATAATAAAAGTAATAACGGGAGATGGGTTAATATACACTGCAACAATAGTAAAAATTGGAAGAAAAGAAACGATCCTTGAAATTATAGACAAAGAAAAACAACGAGAAGATTATAAACCATATGTATCGGTATATTTAGGCATGAGTAAATGGGATAGAATGCATTTGTTGTTAGAAAAAATGGTTGAATTAAGGGCAAATAGCTTTTATCTTTACCGCGGAGAAAAATCAGAGATAAATTATAAAAATTTGCACAAGTTTCAAAGGACTATAATAGAAACTTCTAAACAAACTATTTTTGCCCACATCCCTCAAATTAATTTTATAAAATTCGAGGAGATTCCTAAGAAAGACACTATAGTACTGGATTTAGATGGAAAAAATAATACTTTAAAAAAAGTCTTAAAAGAATTAAAAGGTAGACAAAAAATAAACTTAGTTGTTGGCCCAGAGTATGGATTTTCAAAAAGAGAAAAAGACTTTTTTTCTACAAACTCATTCAAAACTGTTAATTTAGGTAAAAGCATTTTCCGCTTTGAAACCTCGGTTATATATGCAATGAGTATCATTAACTACGAATACAATAGATTATTTATTTAAAGGGGGGGTAGTTAAAATGCCAGAATGGTTACAAACAACGATAAACTACTTGATAAGAATCGGTATCAGTATTTTAATCATTGTTATAGCTAGGTATTTAGCAAAACTTTTACATAGAATCATAATAAACACAGCAGAAAGAAGCGGAAAAGTTACTCTTCAATACAAGAAATCTTTAATGACAATATTAAATATAGCTATGTATACCTTAGGTGGTTTTATCATTATTTCCGTAATTTTTACCAACCTAAGCGCTTTTTTAGCTGGGTTAGGTATTGGCGGTATAATAGTAGCCTTTGCAGTACAAGAACCTCTTGGTAACTTAATCTGTGGATTTTTAATAATGTTGAACCATCTAGTAGTAGATGGTGAAGCTGTGGAAATAAACGGAATATCTGGCTCAGTAGAAGAGATAAACGTTAATCATGTCATCATAAGAACGTGGGATGGAAGAAGAATTAATCTTCCCAGTAAAGAAGTATGGTCAAGCAAGATCATACATTATTGGCCATCCAACATAAGAAGAAACGAGGTAAAAGTCGGGGTATCTTATTCGTCTGATCTGAACAAGGTAATAAACGTAATAGATGAAGCGGTACGATCAGCCAAATTAGTGCATATAGATGATGACCATCAACCAATGATTCTTTTCGATGGATACGCCGATTCTTCTATAAACTTTATTGTAAGGTTCTGGGCAAAGCGTGAAAATTTCCTTGCTTCGTCGATGGATGTAGCAAAGTCGATTAAACAAAAATTTGAAGAAAATAAAGTCGAGATACCTTTCAATCAATTAGACCTTCACATAAAAGATGTCCCAAATGAAATAACAAAAAACAAAGAAAAAATTTAAATTGTACAAATTTTTAAAGAGGCGGTGAAAACCGCCTTTCTTAATTTTGCAACCATATGCAGGGTAGGACGCGGGGCGAAACCATTATCCAACATTCCTTAAATGGGCGGGTTGCGGGGCGAAGGGACGCTAAAATATTGTTTGCCGCCTTTTGCAAAACGTCTTTTGCTGTTCTGTGCAAAAGTGTTTTCATAATGCCTTGAAATACTTCCAAATTCTCATTTGCGAAGCAAATGATGTTTGTACTTAGGAACATCTAACCTTCATATAGAAAAATATGAGTGTAAGGAGGAACTTTTCCATGGAAAATAAACAAAAGGAAAAACCAAAAAAAGGATCGGGAAAAAGATTCTTAAGGATTATACTAATTTCCTTAATTGTGGCTATTTTTCTGCTTGGAGTTGGTTACATCTACTTTGAATATAATAGACTTTCGTACTTCAATTTGAATCTTCAAAATGGTTGGAGAAGTTATTTGGCTTATTTAATCGATTTTATACCAGGATTAAGAAATTTATCTAATTATGAATATCTAGAGATTTCAGATCCTTTCTATTTACAAAAGGAATTGTTAGATACCAAACTCAAAGCTATACAAGACAAAAGAGAAAAATTAATTGCAGAACAAAATGAATTACAAAAACTTTTAGACCAAGTTTCACAAGAAAGTGCAAGTCTAATGGTTCAGCGAGAAGAATTAGAAAAGCTGAATCAAGACTATCAACAAAAAATTGCCCAATACAACGATTACAATACCAGAATTAACACCCTAGCCAATTGGCTAGCTAGATCAACCCCTCAACAAATTGCCAATGCTTTAAGTAGAGAAGAAGTAAGTGTGGAATTACTAGTTGATGCACTCGCAACGCTTGAATCAAAATCAGCCGCAGAAATACTGCAAGCTCTTGCGCTTGTTAACCCACAAAAAGCTGCTGAAGTAATAGCCAAAATGGGAGAAAAAAGGAGCGAATAATTTTGAACATTGCCTTAACTGATCTTATAACAAATTTACCTAAATCTAATAATATTAATAATTTTACTACATATGCATCTAATGCTAAATTGGAATCCTTCGATCAAAAACTTCAAGATATCTTTAGCAACATAGAAGAAAATCTCGGTTTTAAAAACTCTCCAATGCCAGAAAAAGAAGTATTAAAAAATAATAAAAAAAACAACGGTTCTAACGAACTTTTAATTAAAACTATTGAAAAATCAAATAATAATTTATTAGTCACATTGAATGTGAATGATTCGAAAGATTTAATAATTTCAAACACTAAAAAAAACAAAAACATCAAATTGGATGTCGATCAATTACTATTACTCATAGAGACTTCTATCAAAAACGCTAAAAACATAGATAAAAAGGAATTATTAATTCAAGCACAAAAAATATTATCCTCCTCTAAAACAGAGTTTACAGAGGATGACATAGAGGTATTACAAAAAGCTTTTAACATTATCATTAAAGAAAGAGCTAGTAATACCGAAATACATTTAGAAGGCTTAATCAAGCATTCTAAATTCATAGATGAAACCCCCTCCACTCTGTCGCAAAACAACATACATTCAAATGGTTCACAAGAAACAAATCAGATTGTCAGCCCAGACATTCAAAAATTATTACAGTTAATAGAAAAAACTTCAAAAAGTATAGAAAACAAAAATGAAATCAATACATTAGAGCAAGCTCAGAAAATTCTAATTTCTTCAAAAACTGAACTCACAGAAGAAGATAAAGAGGTATTGCAAAAAGCTTTTAGTATTATCATGAAAGAAAGTAAAGCTAGTAATAGTGAAATACCTTTAGTAGGCTTAATCAAGCATTCTAAATCTATAGAAGAAACCCCCTCCACTTTGTCACAAAACAACCTACAATCAAAAGGTTCACAAGAAGCTGGTCAGATTGTCAACTCTGATATCCAAAAATTATTATCCACAATACAAGAAAGCTCAAAAAATATAGAAAACAAAGATGAAATCAATACATTAGAGCAAGCTCAAAAAATACTCTCATCTTTTAAAACAGAGTTTACACCTGATGAATTAAATATAATTAAAACTGCTCTTGGTATAAATACCAACAATAATTCAAAGATGGGAAATTCTTCGTCAAACCTAATTGAAGAAGCAACTCTCATAACCAATTCCTTGATTAAGGGAAACACTGATAAAACAAAGAATAATAAAATTGAGAATAATAATTTCATAAAATCAATGGAATTTGATCAAAAATCAGATCTTTTAAATACAAAAAACAACTTTGGAAAAAATGTGTATTTTGATCCATATGAAACCAGAAAAAACAACATCAATAAAGATAAAAACTCTGAATTACAAAAAGATAATACAGTAAAACTTATACCAACCAGCAATTTAGGAGACGTCAGTAAGAATTTAAATATCGAACAACTAAAAACCAATCAAAGTACTAATGAAATAGATTTAAAATCTCTACAAATCAATAAAAATAGTATACAAGACGGTATCCCTGAAACCAATCTAAAAGATTTAAACGTTCAAATAAAGGAAGTAATTATCTCTAAAAACACTCAAACTTTTTTAAACGAAAGTTTCTCAGTCAAAATATCTCCTCCAGACTTAGGAAAAGTGGATATTCAAATCTTAAAAAACGGGCAAGCTGTAACTGTTAATATATCAACGGAAACAGAAAATGCAAAAAATATTATATCAAAAACATTACAGTCTTTAATTGGAAATTTAAGGGATGAAGGATACCAACCCATCAATATAAAAGTGAATGTCACACAAGAAGAACATTATTTAGCCGATCAAAATAAACAACATCAACAAGAGCAAGAGCAGAAAAAATACGATGAAGATAACCAGAATGACGATCAGCCAAAAGAAGGAACTTACTACACCTTTGATGATTATTTAAGGAGTGATGTGAGTGTTTAACTCAGTATCGATGGATTCTATATATCAAAGTACCTATGAAGCAAAAAAAGGCAGAGAAATAAAAAAAGAATTAGACAAAGAAGCTTTTTTACAACTGTTGGTTGCAGAATTACAAAACCAAGATCCGACTCAACCGATGGAAAACAAAGATCTTGTAGCTCAACTTTCCCAATTATCTACCACTGAACAAATAACAAATATGAGCCAAGCAATTCAAGAAATGGTTAACTTCCAAATGTCACTCAATAAATTGCAAGCTGCAAGCTTGATAGGAAAAACCGTTGTGGTGAATGACAACACGATTGACTTGCAAAGTGGGGTAGCAGAAGGATTAAACTATGGATTAAATAACAGCTCCCAAGTATATTTAGAGATTTATGATTCAAAGGGACAAGTAATTTACACAGAAGATTTGGGCGTGCAGGAAGCAGGGTTACACTCATATGTTTGGAGCGGAAGAAACAACGATGGAACTATGATGCCTGATGGAGAATATCTTTATGGGATTTACACCGTAGAAAATGGCCAATTGGTAGCAAATACCGGTGTAAAAAGTGGAACTGTCGAAGCAGTGAAGTTCTTAGACAATGAACTTTACCTACTTATCAACGGTGAAATGTATCCTTATTCAGTAGTGAATGAAATTAGCGCCTAAATTTTGATTATCAATACGACTAGATAGGAGGAGTATAACATGCTCAGATCAATGTACTCTGGAATCACAGGTTTAAGGAATTTTCAGGATCAACTCGATATAGTTGCAAACAATATCGCTAACGTTAATACAGTAGGCTACAAAGGTTCAAGGGCAACATTTCAAACAACTCTTTTTCAAACATTAAGTGCAGGAAACGCACCACAAAACCAACTGGGTGGAACAAACCCTATGCAAATTGGCTTAGGCTCTCGATTAGCTTCTATAGACAAATTAATGACACAAGGTTCTCCTATGTCTACAGGTAAAGCTACCGACCTAATGATCCAAGGGGAAGGCTTTTTTATACTCTCAGACGGAACAGGTCAATACTATACACGGGCTGGCAACTTTACTAGAGATTACAACGGATTCTTTGTAGATCCTGCATCTGGTATGAAATTACAAGGTTGGACAGCAAAAATCGATCAAGAAGGAAAAAGAATTATTGACACCAACGATCCTATAGGAGATATCCAAGTATCTAGTGGACAAGTAATGGCGGCAAAACAAACATCTTTTGTCAGACTTGCACATAATTTAAATGCAGGTGCAGGTATTCAGGACACAACAATTGTGGTTAAGAGTACAACAGGTGAAAATATACCCGTCAAGTTTTCTTTCAAAAGAGATATGAGTCAAAACAACAAGGATAAAAATGTTTACAATTGGACGGCAAGTGTAGTTGGTTCTGATTACAAATTTGCAGTTGATGATGGTTCGGGCGCTTTAACTTCAACTACCCAAATTAGTGGAAAAGTAGAGCTTGACGACACAGGAAATGTAATTAATTGGGTTAATTACGATGGAGGCGGAGATCCACTAGTAGAAAGTAAGATTTCTATATACGACATAAACGGTGAAATAGTGGATACTAATGGCGATCCTGTCACTGTAACTACATCCGGGACCCCCGCAACTCTCACAGGAAGCATTAGAGTTACAGATAATACAACGGGAGAAACGGTTTATTATGATCCAGAAGATATTGATATTAGTTTTGATGGTTCTGGAAATCTAACAATAACTTTGAATATCGATGGTTCCCAAGTAGATTTTACTGGAACTGCAACTGGGAATACAGTTGGTGAATTCAACAATTTACTAACAACTGGAATAGATGATGGGTCTGGACATACCCTCACAGGGTTACGTTTAACCGGTGCCTCTGATACTGATACTATTGACGTTCAGTCTTTTCCTAATTTAAAATCGGTCAGAGAAATGATTCAACCACCTTCAGGAGGAGCTATAAGATTCACCGATCTTAACAATCCAACCAACTTTTCAGAAGCTAACTATATCAGCCCATCTGTAACAACATCCACAGTTGTATACGATTCTTTAGGTAACCCTTACAATACTTATTTAAAATTCACAAAAATAGATGCTAACACTTGGTATTGGAAGGCAGAGTTAGAAGACGGCACCCCATTGTATAAAAGTACCGCTGATGGTCAATTACTCAATGATCCCGCCGAAGGAGTTATAGCTTTTGATTCAAACGGTAACATAGCTGCCACTCAATGGAGAGTCAAAACTGATGGTACCATAGATCAAACTATCGGAGATGGTAACGATGGAGCAGCGGGTTTCTGGTTCGACCCAGCTCAGCGGGGCGCTGCTTTAAATCCAAGTGTAGACCCTCAATCAGCGGCTGGTGCGGGCCCTGTTAACGTTTCGATTAATTTTCAAGAACTTTCTCAGTTTTTTGCAGAAAATTCCATAGCTGTTATTGAACAAGATGGAAACTCTCAAGGAACCTTAGAGTCTTTTGCTATAAACACCAATGGACAGATTATAGGATCTTTCACAAACGGCTTAACAGCCCCATTAGGACAAGTAGCTCTAGCCACTTTTAACAACCCTGAAGGTTTATCAGCTATAGGTAACTCTATGTACGTTATGAGCTCAAACAGTGGACTTCCGCAAATAGGTGTCTCTGGTGTTGGAGGAAGAGGAAGTATTAATCCAGGGGCTTTAGAAATGTCGAATGTAGATTTGGCAGAAGAGTTCACCAACATGATCATTGCTCAAAGAGGATTTCAAGCAAATTCAAGAAGTATAACCACGGCAGATGCGATCCTTAACGAGCTTGTAAACATCAAGAGATAATTATTTTTGCCGAACTGTGCAAAATGGTTTGTTTGCAATGCTTTAGATATGTTTTCCAAAATTTTGTTTGCTACGCATTTTGCAGTCTTATGCAAAAAGGTTTTTTAATAAAGTATGATTTTGAATTTGGGGATCTTAAGGGGTTTACCCCTTAACGTTTGGGCGAAGGGGCGGTAAAGCAAGTTTTAGGATTTCTAAAGTGAATAATATTTGGAGGTTAAGATGATTAAACTCACAAAATTAAACGATGAAGAATTTTATATAAACCCTTATCAAATTGAAAAAATAGAGTGTCACCCTGATACGACAATAACAATGATGAACGGACATGTTTACGTCGTTAAAGAAAGTATTGAAGAAGTTAATAAAAAAGTGGTAGAATTAAATAAAGAGATTTTTGGCAAATAAAGTAAGCATTATAAATTTTGTGCAACCTTTTTATGAGTGAAATAGTGTAAAGCAAGAGGTGGGATAGTTGTGGATATATCAACAATAATCGGATTATCTTTAGCAATAGTTGCAATAGTAGTGGGTACAGGAAGTGAATTTACAACTTTAATAGATATTCCTTCTTTTTTTATAACCGTGTTGGGATCTATTGGTGCAACTTTCATTGCTCATCCAAGTTCAAGGTCTTTTAAAATGTTTAATATTATCATTGAATCTTTTAAAAATCCTAAGATAGACAACCTTGAAACCTTAAGAACCTTGTACTCGTTTTCTGAAAAAGCAAGACGTGACGGAATGATATCTTTAGAAGAAGATTTAGCAAGTGTTCAAAGTGAATTTTTAAGAGACGGTTTGAGAGCCGCCGTTGATGGTACGGATCCAGAAGAAATAAAAAAGATATTAGAAGTGAAAATGGACATGTACCAAGAAACTGAAGAAGATAAGATCTCAGTTTTGGACACCTGGGGAGCCATGGCTCCGGCCTTTGGTATGATAGGAACTTTGATAGGATTAGTTTTATTGTTAGATACTCTCAGTGATCCGACAACTATTGGCCCAAGGATGTCTCTTGCTCTTATTACAACGTTATACGGTGCTCTTATTGCAAATACCATCGCTCTACCACCTGCTGAAAAACTAAAAAAAAGGGTGGATAAAAATATCAATCAAATGCGAATGATGTTGGAAGGTATACTATCGATAGTACAAGGAGAAAATCCACATTTGATGGAAGAAAAACTTAAGGCATTTCTCAGTGAAGAAGAAAGAAGTACCTATGAGGCAGAAAAAGGTGAAGCTGTTTTGTAATTTAGAGGTGATATTTTATGCCCAGAAAGAAAAGAGAGAAAAAAGGTGAAGCCAAATGGATGACAACTTTCAGCGATATGACTACTTTGTTGTTGACAATGTTTATCGCTTTGTTTTCTATGGCAACTATATCACCTGGAAAATTTCAACAGGCGGTTGTTAGTTTACAAAGTATATTTGAAGGCCAACCAATTGGGATACTAGTAGGTGGAAGAAGTATTTCCGAAGAACCGTTGATTACTTCTAATCCTGGAATTAGGCAAGAATTATTAAAAATTATAGAAGACGAAAGATATAAGGGAAAAATTACTATTGAGGACACAGATAAAGGGACGATAATATCTATGAAAGACTTTGCCTTTTTTAGAACGGGTAGTGCTGAATTAACCGCCGAAGCAAAAGAGCTGTTGTATAGGATAGGTACAATAATATTAGAGCACACATCTAACGCTATCGAAGTTTATGGTTTTACGGATGATCGACCAGTTTTACCTTCAAGTGTATATCCTTCTAATTGGCATTTGAGTTCAGCCAGAGCAGCAAGTGTAGTTAGTTTTTTTACTGGAGAGTTGAAAAATAGAAGGTTAGTAGAAAAGATGCCTGAGATCAATTCTGGACAGTTTGATATAGATTATTTTTACAATTCAGATAGGTTCTTCCCAATTGGTCTGGGAGATAGTGAAATAATGAAACAAATCACCCTGCTGAGTTCAGAAATTAACTCACGAAAATCCCTTGCTTTAGATCAATTCACAAAAGGAGAAATAAATTCTGCTCAGTTGCAGCAAATTGAAAAAGAACTAGAAAGCGAATACAATACAAAATTGTATGAATTAAGACAAAAATACAGAAGAATAGATATTCTTATACTAAGACAAAGGGTAAGATAAATGCAACAAAGCGGAGGCGAAAGATTTTGGAAAATGAAAATATAAATTCAGAAGAAGGAAAAAGTAGAAAATCGAGGTCATCTTTTTTAATGACTTTAATAATAGTCATAGTTGTTGCTTTGATAATATCGGGAATTACGTCCTTTTTTATAGTGAGAATCTTAACATCAAATGTTTCTTCAAGTTCTGATCAATCATCACAAGTATCCTCCACAACTCCTGCTAGAGTGGTATTAATTATGGAAGGTTCCAGATATACTATGATGTTAAAAGGAGGATACGATATTGCCGTTGTAGATTCTTTACAGTTAGATGTTGGAAGTAATCAGGCAAGAGATTTAATAACTTCCAATCGCTTAGAGGTATTAGAGGCTATACGAATGATATTTATGAATAAAACACGAAGTGAGCTATCAACTCCACAGGGTATAGAGTTAACTAAGAAACAAATTAAAGATTCTATAAATGAAATGCTGGGATTTACTGGTGAAAGGAAAAGTTTGGGAGTTATAAAAGTGACTATGATTATAATGACCATAACAACTAGTCAATAATGAAAAAGAGGTGTTTGTATGCCTGAAGATGAAGCCCTTACACAGGAAGAAATAGATAGCATTTTAAAATCAATGAGTTCTGGCGAGACTGCCGAAGAAGTTCTTGAAGAATATCAAGAAGAAGAAAGAAGAATCAAAGATTACAATTTTAGAAGACCAATGAAGTTTTCCAGAGAGCAACTAAGAACTCTACAATTAATCCATGAAAGTTTTGCGAGAGAGCTATCTACTTATCTTTCAGGCAGATGTAGAACTTTTGTTGATGTAAAATATGCTAGTATTGATCAAATTACTTTTTCAGAATTTCAAAAATCTTTGAACTCGCCCACGTTTATCGTTATTTTTTCGTCCGAAGCTTTTTCAGGAAGCGCTATTTTGCAAATGGGCTTAGACTTAGGATACGTCATAATAGACAGACTTTTAGGCGGTTCGGGGAACACTCTTGAAGAGATGCGATCCCCTACTGAGATAGAAACGAACATTTTAAGAAAAGAAGCTTCAGTTATGTTAAGAATGCTATCAAAATCTTGGTCAAACATAGAGGAGTTTGACGCCAATTTAGAAAATTTGGAAACTAATCCCCAATTTGTTCAAGTTGCGCCTTCAAATGAGATGACAATTCTTATAACGCTGTCCGTTACGATAAAAAACGTACAAGGATTTGTTAATCTTTGTTTCCCGTCATCTTCGTTGGAACCTTTGAACGATAAATTGTCAACAAGAATGTGGACTACCTTTTACAGACACACCGAAGAATTTAAAGAGAATCTAAGACAAACTTTACTACTTTCAAAGTTAAATTTATCCGTCATACTTGGCAAAACAGAGATATATTTAAACGATTTTTTGAACCTTGAAGTTGGTGATGTAATCCGATTAGATTCTTTTTACGATGAGCCAATAGATTTGGAAATTGAAGAAAGACCTATATTCAAAGTAAATGTAGGTAAGAGCAAAGGTTTTTACAGTGTAAAGATAGTTGACAAAAATAGAGAGCTTTTAGAAAGACTTCTTGTCGAAGAAAGTATGAAAAAAAAGACAAAAAAGCAAGATCCTTCTGAAAAAGGTGAAGATACAGAAAAAACAGGAGATGAATAAAATGCCTGAAAATGAAGATCGATTTTTAAATCAAAACGAATTAGATTCATTATTAAAAGGAATAAATAACTCCGATGATCCAGAACAAAAAGAAGGCGAGGAAGCCGCAACTGTGAATGAAAAATTAGATCCACTTTTGGATATGATGGGTGAAATTGCAAATATCACAATGGGTTCTGGGGCAACAACCCTTTCAACTTTACTAAGAAGAAAGATAGAAATCCAATATCCCCAAACAGATATTATTAAATTTAAAAATATCTCAACCAATTTTGAAGGTGAAAATGTTATTGTTACAGTAGAGTACAAAAGAGGTTTGTATGGTTTGAACACGTTAGTTTTACCTTTGAATTTAACTAATATAATAGCAGACTTAATGCTAGGAAAAGATCTAGAAAATATCGAAGAAAGAGAATTAGATGATATTAGTTTAAGCGCTGTTTCTGAAGCAGTGAATCAAATGATGGGTACAGCTTCAACTGCTTTATCGGATTTTCTAAAAACAAATATCGATATTTCCCCACCCAATACTAAGGTAATGAACTTTTCAGATCCCAATATTGAGTTTCCTCCAATAGAAACAGACAAAGAAGCCTATGTTATCTCAATAAAGTTCAACATGAAAATCAATGGAATAGCTGAGACAACGTTCTGGCAATTTATACCAATGAAATTTGCTCAAAAAATTAGAGAACTTATGGAGAAAACTTTTGGTAAGATTACAGTGAGCGAAGAAAGCTCAAAAAGTTCCAATGTAAAAGAAAAAAGCAATTCTAACGTGATCAAAGAAAAAAAAGTCAAGGTTCAACCAGTAGAATTTGGTGAATTTGAAAAAAAGGAGGAGCCTATTTCCCCAAATATAGATCTATCAAAGTTGGAACTTTTGCTTGACGTCCCTTTAGAACTAAAAGTTGAGTTAGGATCAACCAAGTTAAATCTTAGAGAGATCTTAGAGTTGCATGAAGGTTCTTTGATACAGTTAAATAAGCTGGCTGGGGAACCTTTGGATATATATGCCAATGGAAGATTAATTGCCAGAGGCGAAGTCGTGGTTATCGATGAGAATTTTGGAATTAGGGTAACAGAAATCGTCTCATTGAGAGAAAGGATGAAAACTTTGAAATGACAATTAAGAAATATTTACTTTTTTCTTTTCTTGCTTTTTCCACATTCATTTATGCACAACCAAACTTAGAAAGCCTATTAGAGAGTTATTTGGGATACAAAAAATTAAAATTTGAAGTTGATATTCAGTTTCAAATAACTGAGAGTAAAGAAATTTCTGCGGAACTAAGATATATTGACAACAGATATTTAATTTTTTCCTTCGAAAAACCATCTTTATTTAAAGATATTTATTATTGTTACGATTTTTTCGAGTCAGTTTTTTACACAAATATTCGTGAGGAAGTAGATGAATACGATCAAATATCTATACGTACAGCTACTATTCCTGATTTAATTTCATCATTCCTACCTTTTTTTAATCCAGAAAATTTTGATGTAATAGTCATAGAAGAAGGTGTTTATGAAATTCAAGAGTACCTCCCAAAAACCAGAAATTTCTTAAAACTGGTTAATATAGACTTTACCAAATTCAATATTTACTATTTTAAACCTTTTGAAAATATAAAAATTCTTGAAAAGCTAGAAATTTTGAATTCTCAAGAGAATAAAAAGATCATAATAAACATCAAAGAAATAAGACCTCTGTCTGATGAAGAAGCAGATGCCGAACTGAAAAAAGTTCTGTTATCTTGATAATTTTGCTATAAATGAGCTAAATCTGACAGGGAGTAATCTGCGTACCTTTTTTCCAAATTCTCTCCGTTTTTCTTCCTTTTTAAATAGGTTAGTTGTTCTTTTAGGACCTTTTTGCTTTCTGGCTTCCCATGTCCTGGAAAAACAGTTTCTATATCTAAGGAAGATAAGTTATTTAATCTAGATATCCATTCATCAACATTTGAATTGAGTATTTCTGCGTGTACCTTAGAAAATACGAGATCACCACTTATCAAATATCCTTGCGGTTTAAGGATATAGATTGTTGAATCTAAAGTATGTCCACCAATATTTTCTGCTGATAAAATTTGGTCTCTTAGGAGAAGAAAAATAGAATTTTCAAAAATGACGATATCTTTTTCTCTTAAAGCCTCTTTGAAATTGTTAAAATTATAGTCAGCAATCTTTGAACTTTCTTTAAGAAAAGTGGCATCCAAGGTATTAAGAAAATCCAACGTTTTTTTGTTCATATACAGATCAAATTTGCGTTTACTAAAAACAGCTCCAAAAGTGTGGTCAGGGTGAAAATGAGTGAAAAAAACCTTTTTTAATTTTTTTGAAGTACGCTCTTCAACTATTTTGACCATATCTTCAAATTTTCTTGGATAAAGAGAGCTATCGAAGGCTATCAATCCATCATCATACTCCAAAAATGTAACAGAGCTTGCGCCATTTACAAACCAAAAATTGTAAACGTTATCGTAACTTTCGAACATACAAATCACCTCTAAAAGTAAACAGTTAGCTCCCCTTTGCCGAACGTTAAGGGGGTTGCCCCTTAAAAACCCCAAATTCAAGATCAAAACCATTTAAAAACATTGTGTGCACACTGCGGCAAACACTCCCAACCCATTACGACAAAAAATTTTATCGCCCCATTTTGCAACCCATCATCTTATTATTTTTTAAGTTCTATTATATTTTTTCTATAAAAAAAATTGATATTCCTTGAACCAAGTGATATAATTTTGTTAGGAATACTAATCAATTTGGGACGGTGAGTCTTTTGATTAAAGAGTTTTTAAAAAAGTACTGGTGGAGATACCTCATCGGGATTCTCTTTCTCATAATTGTTGACATTATTCAACTATTTATTCCAAGAGAAATTGGAAGCATAGTAGATATACTAAACACTCAATCTCCGAACCTTAATCAAGTTAAAACACTGATCTTTGGAATAATCATGTTAACTTTAGGATTAGGAATTGGCAGAGTTTTTTGGAGAATTTCAATTATTGGAGCCGCTAGACTTTTTGAATATCAAACATGGAAAAAAATGTTCGACCATATCATCGGTTTAGACCAAGATTTTTTCGACAAATGGAGAACTGGAGATTTGATGACTAGGTTCACTTCTGATGTTTCTACGTTGATGCGTATGCTGGGAATTCTGGTTATAATGCTTGTTGATACAATAGTGTTGACAACCTTGACCGTTTTTGCAATGGGTACTTTTGTGAATTGGAGATTGACCTTTATATCGGTACTGCCTCTTCCTTTAATAGCAATTATATCACTCTTTTTTGGAAGATTCATTCACAGAAGATTCAGAGAATTACAAGAAAAAACTTCTGAGTTATCTAATATAACCGAAGAAAACGTCTCTGGCGTGGATGTTGTAAAGTTATATTCTAACTATGATACGATGCAAGAGTTATTTGACAACAAGTCTCAAGAGTTCTATAATTCTTACATCCGCTTGGTAAAAGTTTGGGGATTGATGTTTCCCTTAGCAATGTTAGTAGGACAATTAGCGACTATTTTTGTTTTCAATTTTGGTGGGCCCATGGTAATAAACAACCAGATAACCCTTGGAGACTTCATAATGACAAATCAATATATCGGAATGTTGATATGGCCAATGATGGCGGTTGGAAACTTAATCAACCTAATACAAAGAGGAAGAGCTTCTTTAAAAAGGGTTAATGAAGTTTTAGAACAAAAAAATTCTATTCAAGAACCCCCAAGAGAAGATTTTGAATTTCAGGGCCACTATCAAATCAACCATCTAACTTTCAAATATCCAGGTTCACAAAGAGAAGTTTTGAAGGATATAAACATGAATATAAACCCGGGAGAAATGGTAGCCTTTGTTGGAAGAATAGGTTCAGGAAAATCTACATTAGCTAAGCTCCTTGTAAAACTATACCCAGTTGAAAGAGGACAGATATTTTTAGACGGTAAGGATATTAACGGTTTGAATGGTGAATTTATAAGAGACTATGTTTCGTATGTACCACAAGATAGTTTCTTATTTTCAATGACGATAAGAGAAAATATAGCTTTTGCAAATGAAGAAATGGAAGACAAAGTCGAAGAATTTGCAAAACTTTCTCACGTACATGATGACATAATGAGCTTCGAAAATAAATACGACACAATTGTTGGAGAAAGAGGAGCCACACTTTCAGGTGGTCAAAGGCAAAGGGTTACCATAGCAAGAGCTCTAGCCAAAAGATCAAAATGGATAATATTGGACGATTGTCTTTCTGCTGTAGATACAGAGACCGAAGAAGAAATTATCAAAACACTTAGGCAACAAGCGGAAGGCAAAACGATCCTTGTTATATCTCACAGGCTCAAAGCGGTTAAAAATGCGGACCAGATCTATGTATTCGACAATGGACAAATCGTTGAACATGGTAATCATAATCAGTTAATCTCACAAGAAGGTATTTACTATTCTATGTACCTGAAACAATTAATAGAAAAAAATTTGGAGGAGTAGAGTAATGGCTTCTGTTCATGAGGAAATATTTTTAGAAGAAAAAGAAAAAAGCGAAGGCGATCTCAAAACATTCCTGAGGCTGTGGGTGTATATAAAAAAATACAAGTTACTCCTTTTTTTGACCTTTTTAACTTTGGCTATAGCAACGATAATAGAGTTAGCGTTGCCAGTTTTCATACGGTATGGGATTGATAATGTAATAAATGTAAATTATTCGTTCGATATGGTCCCTGAGAGTCGAACGCAATTTGTTGAACAGGAGAATGGAGCATATAATCTAGAAAAAAGAGACAACAACTATTATATGGTTAACAATCAAACAGGCGAAAGAATACAAGTCTCAGGGGAACAATATTCCCAATACTTTGACACAGCTATTCGAAAAATACAGATTTTTAGCCTTATTTTTATATCAGTACTTGTAGGACAATTTCTTTTAAATTATGGTCAAGTTTTTTTTGCCAACGTAGTTGGCCAAAAGGTTATTTTCCATCTTAGAAAAGACTTATTCAGTCACATATTAAAACTCAAATATACATATTTTGAAAAAAATCCTCCAGGCAAAGTGACAACCCGTGTAGTTAATGATACCCAAAATTTATCAGATTTCTTCAGTGACGTTGTAACAAGTTTCCTAAAAGATATAGCCATAATAATTGGGGTGATCATTTTAATGATGGTCCTAGACTTTAAACTAAGCTTGTATACAATGTCTATGTTCCCAGTTATTGTCGTTTCAGTTGTGTTATTCCGACATTTTGATAGAAAAGCCTACGACAAAGTCAGAACCAGAATATCTGCCTTAAATTCCTACTTAGCCGAAAATTTAGCTGGAAGTAATGTTACAAGATTATTCAATCAAGAAGAAAGAAAGAAAAAGGAATTTGATTACATGAGTACCAAGGTATATCGTGCTAATCTGCAACAAATATATGTATTTGCAATCTTTAGACCCCTGATGAGTCTTTTGCAGTATTTTACGATTAGTATTTTGCTTTGGTTTGGTTCCTTGCAATTAACGGATGGACAAACAACTTTTGGAACTATCTATGCCTTCACTTCTTACATAGATATGTTTTTTAGACCTTTGTTTGACCTAGCAGAAAAGTATGACATAATGCAAAACGCATTTGCATCAGCTGGAAAAATTTTTAAGATATTTGATCAAGAACAGGAAGATTTTGGGAGGAAAAAGTATGATACTATTCAAGAAGGTAAAGTCGAATTTCAAAACGTTAAATTCTCCTACGATGGAAATACAGAAGTCTTAAAAGGCGTAAGTTTCAAAATAAATCCTAATGAAAGAATAGCCATAGTTGGAGAAACAGGCTCAGGAAAAACTACAATAATTAAATTGATAAGTGGTCTTTACAAATACCAAAGTGGTAAAATACTGTTAGACGATAAAGAATTATATGAATACAATCTAAACGAATTACGCAAAAAAATTGCGGTTGTACCTCAGGACGTATTCTTGTTCTCTGGAACTATTTTAGACAACATGAGATTATTTAATCAAAACATTCCTGATGAAGAAGTAAAAAAGGTTGCCAAATCCGTATATGCCCATGAAATTATCTCGCGGTTGCCCCAAAATTACTATACAGTCATTACAGAAAGAGGTGGAACTTTATCATCTGGTGAAAGACAATTGGTAGCCTTAACGAGGGCGGTACTTTTTAATTCAAAGATCATAATTTTAGACGAAGCAACAGCAAACGTGGATGTAGAAACTGAATTTTTAATACAACAAGCTTTGAATAAAATATCTGAACGTTCAACCATAATTTCCATTGCACACAGACTTTCGACTGTGAAAAGCTCCAACAGGATAATAGTAGTGCATAAAGGGCTAGTTGTTGAAGAAGGAAGACATGAAGAACTTATCAACAACCACGGAATTTATTACGATCTTTACAGACTTCAGTTCGAAAATAGCTAATAATAACCAGACTATGAAGGGGGTTTATACCTTGAACTTCTTTGATAATATACCACCAAGCACATCTGTTTCACCTATATCAAAAGAACTCTATTTAAAAAATGATTCAGATGTTGCCGTTTTGATTCTACACGGTTACACGGGTTCTCCTCATGATATGTACTACATAGGAAGACAGATTCATAAATCCGGTTATTCTATTTACATACCTAGACTTCCTGGGCATGGCACGAATTCGAACGATTTTTTAAACTCTAATTGGAGAGATTGGCTCAGAAAATCAGTAGATTCTTATATTAATTTAAAAACCTACCACCAAAAAGTCTACATTTTAGGCCTCTCTATGGGTGGTGTAATAGCAACTCTTTTAGCAGCTAAATTTCATCCAGAAAAAATTGTTTTAGCTGCTCCTGCACTAGAAGCAAAAGATTGGAGAATAAAATTAACTCCATTCTTTGGCGCTTTTGTTAAGAAAATAAAAAGAAAAAATCCTCAGACATTCAATGACGAAAAGCTTGCTTATCTTGCTAGCCAATACTGGAATTATGACTGGCCCTCAAAGGCAGCAGATCTTTATAAACTGCAAAAAATGGCTCTTAAGAATCTTTCAGAAGTTACATCTAAAACTTATGTAATACTATCAAAAAAAGATGAAGCAGTTCCTTTTTCCGTAAAAGAAATTATTGAAAACAATATTAAAGGAAAAACCGAATTTCTGATATTGGAAGAAAGTGGGCACGTGGTTGTAAACGATATCGAAAAAGAAAAAGTGGCAGAACAAACGATAACTTGGCTTAAGAAAGAATAGTCAACGTACAAAACAACACAATTATTTCTACTTTGAAATTCTTTCTTTTGAGAAAACCTGTTGCAAATAGTACCCGGTGTAAGTACCACTCTCAGCTATTTCTTCTGGGGTGCCTGCAGCTACAATATAGCCCCCATTTTCTCCACCTTCTGGACCTAAGTCTATAATGTAATCTGCATTTTTTATAATGTCCATCTCATGTTCTATCACTATAACAGTATTACCCTTTTCAACGAGAATATTGAGAACTTTTATTAATTTCTTTATATCTTCGAAATGAAGACCCGTAGTAGGTTCATCGAGTATATAAACGGTATTACCCGTGGATTTCTTTCTCAACTCGGAGGTTAATTTAATCCTTTGAGCTTCTCCACCAGAAAGGGTAGTTGCAGGTTGCCCCAATCTTATGTATCCTAAGCCCACATCTTGCAATAGCTCTAAAACATTTTTTATTAATGGCAAATTCTTGAAAAAGTCCAAAGCTTCATCTACGGTCATATCTAAAACATCAGAAATATTTTTACCTCTGTAAGTCACCTTCAATGTCTCTTTGTTGTACCTCTTACCTTTACATACATCACAGGTTACATACACATCAGGCAGGAATTGCATCTCGATCTTCAAAACACCGTGACCTTTACAGGCTTCACATCTTCCACCTTTAACGTTGAAGGAAAATCTTCCCTTATCGTATCCTCGAATCTTAGCCTCAGGTGTTGCTGCGAACAGTTCACGAATATAATCGAATACTCCAGTATATGTAGCGGGGTTGCTCCTTGGAGTTCTACCAATAGGACTTTGATCTATAGAGATCACACTATCTATGTAGTTTAAACCTTCGATCTTTTCATATTCTCCAGGTCTCACCCTAGAATTATACAGCTCCTTTTGTAAAGCTGGATACAATGTATCCATAATCAATGAAGATTTACCAGAACCAGAAACTCCGGTTATAACAACAAACTTACCCAATGGAATCTCAACCGTCACATTTTTCAAATTGTTGTGCCTGGCACCGATTATCTTTAAACTACCGTTCTTTTCAACTCGCCTTTTGTCAAGTATTTTGATTCTTGTTTCTCCTCTTAAATATTTCCCTGTAAGGGAGCCATTAGAATTCTCTAACAATTTACTAGTAGGACCTTGAAAGATCACTCTTCCGCCGTTGACACCAGCGCCAAGTCCGAGATCTATTATATAATCAGAGGATCTAATTACGTTCTCATCATGTTCGACAACTATTACCGTATTATCAAGGTCTCTCAATTTTTTCAATGTATTTATCAACCTATCGTTGTCTCTTTGGTGAAGCCCTATAGTCGGCTCATCCAAGACATATGTCACCCCTGTCAATCCTGATCCTATCTGTGTGGCCAATCTAACCCTCTGAGACTCTCCTCCAGAAAGCGTTGTTGCATTCCTTCCAAGTGTCAAATAATCAAGTCCGACATCGATCAAAAAAGTTAACCTTCTATTTATTTCTCTAAGAAGTTCGTGGGCAATTTCCATTTCAAAATCAGTAAGTTTCAAGGCATCAAAGAAAAGCTTTACTTCACTAATTGGCATTTCTGTCAGATCATATATATTGTATCCATCGATCTTAACGCTTAATGTCTCTTCCCTCAATCTTTTACCGTTACAGGCTTGACACGTCTTTTGAATCATGAAATTCCTTTCAATCCATTCCCTTATATCCCGCGAATCCGTTTGCTTGTACCTTCTTTCGTACCAATTCACCATTCCTTCAAACTCTCTAGTAAATTCATAATTGTCCCCATTCCTTTTTGAAAAGGAAAAATTTATTTCTTTGTCAGTCCCATACAACAAGGTATTTAAAACTTTCGAAGGCATGTTTTTTAAAGGTTTTGATGGCTCCTCTCCCAAACTTCTAACAACATCTTTCATCATGCTCACCATGAAAGTATCCTTCCCCATATTCAAAGCAGCCCCATCCTCTAATGACTTATTTATATCAAATATATATTCTGGTTCAATCTCTAATTTAAAACCTAATCCATGACATTCAGAACATGCACCATAAGGACTATTGAATGAAAACAATTTCGGGTTAATTTCTGGAAAACTATATCCACATTTAGGGCAAGCTAAATTCTCAGAAAAAGTTTGAGAAGAAATGACGTTCTCATCACTATCCATTTCCCTAATTTCTACAAAGCCATCACCTTCTTTAAGTGACAATTCAACGGCTTCGAAGATTCTTTCAAAATTATCTTTTCTCAACTTAACTCTATCAACAAGTAGGTTTATATTATGCCTATAACTCTTTTCAAGTGAGTCTATCTCATCTAAATCGTATATAACTCCGTCAATTTCTACCCTTTTGAAACCAGAGATCTTCATGTTATGTAGTTCTTTTTTGAACTCACCTTTCTTTTCCTTAGCAATTGGAGCAAAGATATACAATCTTGCATTCTCTTTAAAATTCCTAAAAATATTATCCACAATTTCATCCACTGTAGAACTTTGCAATGGTATGTTACACTTTGGGCAGTAAGCCTTGCCAACCCTTGCAAACAATACCCGAATATAATCATAAATCTCTGTGATGGTACCTACCGTAGACCTCGGATTATGACTTACAGATTTTTGCTCAATAGCAATTGAAGGAGAAAGCCCTTCTATTAATTCTACATCGGGTTTTTTCAAATTGCCTAAAAACTGTCTTGCATATGAAGAAACAGATTCCAAATACCTTCTTTGACCTTCCGCATATATAGTATCAAGTGCTAAAGTTGATTTCCCTGAACCAGATAATCCAGTAATAACTGAAAGCGTATTCTTAGGTATCTCAACATCTATATTTTTTAAATTATGCTCTCTAGCACCTTTTATCCTAATCCATTTATTATCCATATATATCCTCCTGGAAAGGTAAATATTCTCACCTTTTTTATACATATATATTATACAATCAAAAAATTAACGCTAAAAGAATTTTTTATATTTTTTAACAAAGAAGCTTTAAAGTATCTTCTCTTCTAGATTCACACATAAAAAACACATATGATATAATTACATTATATGATTAACAACTGGGTGGGCAGCGGGGGAAGCGCTATATTTAAAGTTTCAGAGCCTTTAAAGACACTACTTCTAAAAAAGGAGCTCTCCAAATGAAAACAGCGATGATATTTGGAACACGACCAGAAGCAATAAAAATGGCACCGTTATACATAAAGATGAAAGAAGAAAATATGGAGGTAAAAGTAATAGCAACCGCTCAACACAGAGAAATGCTCGATCAAGTGTTGAATCTCTTCGAAATAAAACCAGACTATGACTTAAATATAATGACCAAAAATCAAACCCTACCACAACTAACTTCAAAACTAGTTACAGAGATAGATAAAATACTAAAAATTGAACCATTCGATTACATATTAGTACAAGGCGATACAACCTCCACTTTTGTAGCAAGCCTTGCTGCTTTTTACAACAAAATACCTGTTGGGCACGTAGAAGCAGGCTTAAGAACGAGCGATATATACAACCCCTTCCCAGAAGAGATGAACAGAAGACTAACAGGCACAATTGCAAAGCACCACTTTGCTTCTACCCAAAAGGCAAAAGATAACCTCCTAAAAGAAGGTGTAGAAGAGAAAAGAATAATAGTAACAGGCAACACGGTTATTGATGCATTACTATGGGTAAAAGAAAACAAAAACAAAGATATGGAAAAGATAAAAGAAAAATACAACATAAAAAACAAAAAGTTTATCTTAATAACCATGCACAGAAGGGAGAACTGGGAAAAACCGATAGAAAACGTAATGAAAGCGATAAAAAGGTATCTACACGAAAACGAAGAAATGCATATAGTATTTCCAGTCCACTTAAATCCGATAGTGAGAGAAACTGTGTATAAAATACTTGGGAACGAGGAAAAAGCTATACTAATAGACCCTGTTGAATACTTAGAATTCATAGCGTTAATGGATGAAAGCTATTACATAATGACAGATTCAGGAGGAATACAAGAAGAAGCACCCACATTAGGCAAACCAACATTGGTGTTAAGAGAAACAACGGAAAGACCAGAGGCAATAGAAGCAGGAACAGCAAAATTAATAGGAACGCAAGAAGAAAAAGTTTATCAGGCCATGAAAGAACTAGAAACAGAAAAATATGCACAAATGAGCAAAGTAAGCAATCCTTTTGGAGATGGAAAGGCATCTCAAAGAATCGTTGAATTTTTGAAAGAAAGATATTACTCTTGATAAGGACTATTTTCACTTGCCACCATTCTATTCCCTGACAAATCGGACCTATAATACAGTTCGTCGTAAAGTTGCAAAAAATCTTTAATAGAAGTCTCTTCGCTCAAATTGATACATTTATTATCCTCATCAAACTTAACTTTTAGATTAAAATCTTTTATCACTCCCTTAACTTTAGAAAATTCAAATTTCTTATAATTACCTTTTTTGATAACCTTATAAAACCTCTTCAAATACAATGGTTTATTTTTGATTTTCCTACTAAAATCGTCGATACCTTTTAATTTAACATCCTTGCCAAAAAGATTCCCCTTTCTCTTTATTTCCTCGATAACTTCATCTTTAGCCTCTTCATATTTCTTGTAAAACCCAAAATCTCTTTCAAAATAAGTCAGATTTCTAATTAAGACTGTATCACCAACAACAATGTAATCAAAAGTATTTTTTGGAACTATAAAAAACTGTTCTTTAAAAGGTTGAATTTTACGTGCAGTAAGGGCTAAAATCCTTTTATCTTTAAAGATTTTGGAAGCTGTTAAATATTGAATACCCAACAAAAAATCATTAAACTCTTCACTACACAACTTTACTATCAATTTGAACTTCTTAATCGCTTCCAAGTCTTTATTAGAATAATTTTTTATATATTTACCTTCACGAATAATCTCAACAATATTTCCAATATCCCTTACATTCTCTTTAACATCTTTTAGATACAAAAAACTCTTATCATGAATGACTGTTTCGTACTTATCTACCTTGTTTGATTCTTTGAAGCGTAAATCATTTAAAAACTCGTCAGTAGAGGCCAGAAAAATGCTCTTGAAAAACAAGGGATCCTCATTTTTTAACCAAAATATCTCGTTATTCTCACTTTGGATAAAAACATCCATTATGAAATCCCCTGAAGTATCTATTAGCTCCCTAAGAGATTCTAAATTCTCTTTTAAAAAGATATTCTCTAAAATCTCATCCCAATTAACTTTATTCATTTCTTGCCAGCCATCCCCACATAAATATCCTTGGAAAACTCTTTAAATTTCATTCCTTCGGTTATTGACTTTGAAATCAACCAAACCGGTCGCATACTTTTTTCACTTCCATCCATAAAATAAATCTTGTAAATACTATAACCAAATAAAGAAAGAACAGGGTTTATAGCTATTAAATCCGTCTTTACATAAATATTACCTACAATAAAAACGATTAGAGCAAAAGAAATTAATTCTTTTATGCCACCAAAACTTATAAAAGGCAAGATATAAACAAAAATATAATCCAACAATCTCACGTTCTGCGATTCTACTCTCTCAAATGGAATGAATTTTACCTCGGCATTCTTCTTGGCAGAAATAAAAAGGATCAATGAACCAACAAAAACAAAAATCGAAAAAACACTAAAAAATAAGAACAAAACGTTCCCAAAATTATTAATGGCAAAGATAACAAAAAGAGGTAGATATGAAAGTAAAAACAAAAACGATTTAAACAACGTATTGATCATATAAAAACCTCCCCAGTGAGAAAATCTATTTATCTTAATAAATCACATATTCATAATTATAACAAATAAATCCATCTTTTAATTCTGTATCTCATATCAGCTTTATGTGGAAAGCAGTTGTTTCTTATGATATAATAAATCGGTGGATAATAAAAACAGCAAAAGCCGTTAACTAAAATAAGAAACGAGTGTTAATATTAACGAATCATTGAGGAAAGGAGCAAAAATGAACCTATTATATGCAGGATTCATAAGAGAAGAATCTGAAGAAAAAGGTATTTTAACAAAAATGATCAGTCAATGCTTAACCTTTAAAAAGGTTTTTGATAATGTTTACTTATATATTTCAAGGCAATCAGAAGCGGTGCTTTATAGCATTGAAGATTTTGGCGTAAAGAAAGAAATCAAAACTTTTTCATATCCTACTTTGGCAGCTTATAATGAACAGAGTAAAATTAGAAAAATTAAAGGTTTTATCCGATATAGGTCGTTTTTAGCTTTTTTATATAAAATAATTAATTCATATGAAATAAATACATTATACTCTAGAAATTTACAGCTTACAAACAAATTAATTAAATTGTCGAAAAGAAAAAAATTAATAAAAATCATTGAAATTCCAACGTATCCATTTGAAAATGAAATTAAAAAGGCGACAAATAAAATTGAATATAACCTATTGTGGAAAAACAGAGAAAAAAAAGTCGAAGATTTCGCAGATATAATTGTTGCTATTTCATCAGACAATACGTTGAAGGTAGATAAAAAATTTGTTCTAATAAGTAACGGTATTCGATTAGAAGACATCAAAATAAAAAATCAGAATCAGAACAAAAAGGCCTCCATTCATTTGCTATCTATAGCAAATCTTCGTTTTTGGCATGGATACGATAGAATAATTAAGGGCCTGTATGAATATTACAAAAAAAATCCAAAAAAAGCGGTCTACTATCACTGCGTAGGTGAAGGATCGGTATTAGAGAATTTAAAGAATTTAGTAAAAGAACTTAAATTAGAGAAATATGTTATTTTTCATGGGACAAAAGTTGGTGAAGAATTAGATAAAATTGTAGATGAATCAGATATTGCTTTGGGTAGTCTTGGATTTCATAGAAGTGGCCTTAGGGGAGGTTCCCCTTTAAAGGCTAGAGAGTATTGTGCCAGGGGAATTCCTTTTGTAATTGCTTATGATGATTGGGATTTTCCAGAATCTTTTCAGTATGTTTTTAGAATTCCACAAGATGATAGTCCTGTTGACATTGATAAAGTAATTAATTGGTATGAAGACTTATCGAAAAAACATCCTGATTATTCTTTAGAGATGAGAAAATATGCTGAAGAAAATTTAAGTTGGGATGCAAAGATGAAACCTGTAATAGAAAAAATCAAAGAATTAGCAAGAGAAAGGAACATTAATACATGAAACTAATCAGTTTAATAGGAGCTCGTCCTCAGATAATAAAAGAAGCGATTCTAAATAAAGAATTTGAGAAAAAAGGTATAAAAGAAATCTTAGTTCATTCTGGGCAACATTACGACTTCAATATGTCAGATGTATTCTTTAAAGTTTTAAATATAAGAAAAGCTGATTACAATTTAGGAGTAGGTTCAGCAACTCATGCCCAGATGACGGCTAAAACAATGATAGAATTTGAAAAGGTTGTATTAAAAGAACATCCTGGTATTATATTAGTATACGGAGACACAAATACAACATTAGCTGGAGCAATAGTAGGAGCTAAATTAAAGATCCCTGTTGCCCACGTAGAAGCAGGGATAAGACAAGAACCAAAGGACATGCCTGAAGAAATAAATAGAGTATTAACAGATAGAATATCAAAATACCTATTTTGCCCTTCTGAACTAGCTGTAAACAACTTAAAAAAGGAAGGTATCACTGAGGGAGTATCCTTCACAGGAGATATAATGTACGATCTCTTTTTAAAGATGAGACCATATTTCAAAGAAGATATTATCGACGAATTGAATTTGGAAGAAAACAAATATATAGTGACTACGATTCATAGAGATTTTAATACAGACAATAAAATAAAACTAGAGAGTATATTGAACGAGTTAGAAAAAATATCAAAAGAAATAAAGGTTGTCTTTCCCATACATCCAAGAACCAAAAAGAAAATAGATGAATTCAATCTTAACAAATACACAAAAGATATTCTACTGATAGAACCTCTCGATTACTTAAGTATGATGGGATTGGTACAAAAGAGCCTTTTTGTAATAACAGACAGTGGAGGGTTGCAAAAAGAAGCATATTTTGCAGGGAAAAGAGCGATAGTTGTTATGCCAGACACAGGCTGGAGAGAGTTAACACAAGCAGATTGGAATATACTGAGTGAACCTGATGAAATCAAAAATAAGATGGATCATATAATAAGCAACGAAATATCTTCAAATGTAGAAAATATATACGGAGATGGAAAAACAGGGGAAAAAATAGTAAAGATAATAAAGATAATAGGATAGTAAGTCTAGTAGGTATCAAATTTTTGTGATGTTATACTTTTCTATAAAAGTATTCATTAAATACAGTTCCCCAAGGAGAATTGATAATCTGTGCCAAAAATTCATTTCTGAAGGTGAAATCTTGTGAAAATACTATTCATAACGAATTTATTTCCTTTTCCTCAAAATCTAACAAGTGGCATTTTTATAACCAAAAGGATAGAAATTCTTAGAAATTTTAATGTGCTTTTTGATATTTACGGTTTAGTTCCTGTAGAGTCGCTCGGAGTAAAATTTTTGAAAAAGATTCTTTCGGAGGGTAATTATAAAGTCACTGATTCATTTTTTGATATAAATGGTATCAAATATAAATATGAAAAATTCAATAGAAATTTGATAGATCTTTTTAATTTAATCATATTAAAGAAAAATATTCAAATTAAAAAATCAGAAAAAATTGCAAGTAGTTTATTTTCTAAAGTTAAAGATGAAAGATTCGACGTTATTCACGCTCATGGAATGCATTCTTTACCCGCAGGATTAGTTGCTAAAATATTGTCTGAAAAGTTAAATATTCCGTACGTAGTTACCGGTCATGGCAGTGACATAAATTTTATAATGCCTTTAGCAAAAGAATTGTACGTTGATGTTTTAGAAAATGCCGCCAAAGTTATTTTCGTGAGTAATGCCTTATTGAATAAAGCTAAATCATTTGGGTATGCTGGTGAGAATTCTATTGTTATTTCAAACGGAATCGAACCAGATATCTTTAAACCCTTGGATAAAGAAAAAATAAAAAAAGAATTGGGATTATCTAAAAAGGTTGTTGGGTTTGTAGGTGGATTGAAGAAAGTAAAAAGGGCAGATAAATTGCCCGAAATTTTTTCTTATATATCTTCAATCTACGATACTGAGTTTTTAGTTGTTGGAGATGGTGAGTTAAAAGAAGGTATTGAGAATGAGTGTAAGAAAAGAAATTTGCAGGTTAAATTTGTTGGAAATGTTTCTCATGAAGACGTATCTTATTATATGAATGCAATGGATGTAATGATACTTCCAAGTAGGAATGAAGGATGGCCGTGTGTCGTGTTGGAAGCACAGGGATGCGAGGTAGCTGTTGTTGGTAGCAGTAACGGAGGTATACCTGAGGCAATTGGAGATGGAGGAATAGTTGTAGAAGAAGGAGAAGAGTTTGAAAAAAGGTTTGCTCAATCGGTTGTAAAATTATTGGAAGATCCTATTGATGAAAGTTATTTAAGAAAAAGGGCTTTGGGGTTTTCGTGGAAGAGTATTGTAGAAAAGGAAGTAGAGGTGTATAACGAAGCTTTAAATAGATTTGGAGGAAGTAATGCCTAAAGAGAGAGAATTTATTAAATCTTTTTTTCAGTTTTCAATGGACCAACGGATAGCTACTTGACATATAACCCAGCAGAGTTTAGTAAAATATGGATGTTCAATACTTAATTTCATCCCTCCCTCAAAACCTCTTTAACCAATTCAGATTTATTGAATTAGCTGAAAAACAAAGCTTTCCTTTATAATCAATTCTAAACCTCTTTAATCGTCTCTAGTTACCTCTAATCGGACTTGATAAAATAGTATAATTCTGATAAAATAAGAATACGTATTCAAAAAGCATTTAAAGTAATTCTGTAAATTCTTAGATAAATCGAATTCATAATTTTAAAGGAAATGGGGAAAATTCTTATGAAAACAATGAAAGAAATTGCCAAAATGGCTGGAGTTTCTCAATCAACTGTTTCAAGGGTGATAAATAATAATCCTAACGTCAACCCTGAAATCAAAAGAAAAGTTTTAGAATACATTAGAAAATACAATTATCAACCAAATAGAATGGCTCGAAGCCTTGTCAAAAATAAAAGTTTTCTTATTGGAATAGTACTACCTGAATTAACGAACCCTTATTTCCCAGAAATACTAGAATCCTTAGAAGAAGAAGCAAATTACTATAATTACAACATTGTACTGTCAATCACTTATGGTAGTCTTCAAAGAGAAAAAGAGCAAATAGAAATGCTTTTAAGTAGAAGAGTCGACGGTTTGATTATAAATCCGACTGATTTATCGCATGGTGAACATATAACTAAAATCAAATCAATCATACCTACTGTTATATGTGCCCAAGATTTAGACGGTTTTGATTATGTAACGGTTGATCACTATTTGGCGGGAAAAATCGTTGCTAAATATCTAATAAATAAAGGGCACATAAACATCGGATATATTGGATATTTAAAAGATAAAAAATTAAAAGGATTTTATGAAGAAATCATAGCTAACAATTTGAATTTCAACGAAGACAATTATCTAGTGGCTCCTGAGGAGATATCTGATTTCACAAAAAGCAGTGAAAAAAAGTTATTAACAAAAATTATAGATAAAAATATAACAGCAGTCTACACTATAAACGATATTATAGCAACAAAAGTGATCAATATTTTGATAAAAAATAAAATGAAAGTGCCGGATGATGTAGCGGTAGTAGGTTTTGATAACACCATAATTTGTAATTTAACAAATCCGCCATTAACCAGTGTAGCACAACCCACCCGAGAAATCGGTAGAAAAAGCGTAGATATATTAGTCAAAAAAATTGAAAAAACCAATTTGCACAACGATAATAATTTGGATCAAATTTTTCTACCACCTAGATTGGTGATAAGGAAATCCACATAATCAAAGAACTTACAAAGGAGGAAAAAGGTAAATGGCAGCTATCAAGTTAGGAATTATTGGAGCAGGAAGCGCAGCATTTTCTTTAAGATTGGTTAGCGATCTTTGTAAAACAAAAGGTTTATCAGGAAGTTTAGTATCCTTAATGGATATAGATAAAGACAGATTGAACGCAGTACACATGCTTGCTAAGAAATTTGCAGAAGAATTTGGAGCAGATTTGAGATTTGAAACTACAACAAACGTTGAAGACGCAATAAAAGACTCAAGTTTTGTTGTAAATACTGCCCTTGTTGGAGGGCACAGTTACTTTGAACAGGTAAGAAAAATTTCAGAAAAATACGGATATTATAGAGGAATAGACTCACAAGAATTCAACATGGTTTCAGATTATTACACAATAAGCAATTTCAACCAATTAAAGTTCATGCACGATGTAGCAAAAGCTATTGAAAGGATATCTCCTAAGGCATGGCTTTTGCAGGCAGCAAACCCTGTCTTTGAATTAACAAATTTAATAACAAGAACGGTTCCAATAAACATGGTTGGAATATGCCATGGCCATCATGGAGTAGACCAAATAATAGAAAAATTAGGATTAGATGCAGGAAAAGTTGAATGGCAAGTAGCAGGTGTAAACCATGGAATTTGGCTGACAAAATTCATGTACGAAGGAAAAGATGCCTACCCACTCATTAATGAATTATTAGAAAAAGAGGTTAAAAGCTTCAAACCCACCAATCCATTCGATGATCAACTCTCTCCCGTTGCAAAAGATATGTATGAATTCTATGGAAAAATGCCCATTGGAGACACAGTCAGGAACGGAAGTTGGAAATACCATTACAATCTTGAAACAAAGAAAAAATGGTTTGGCGAGCCATTGGGAGGCGTTGATTCAGAGTTAGGATGGAAATGGTATCAAGACAGACAAGCAGAGATTGCATTAGCAATGCAAAAAGTTGCCAAATATTTTCAAGAGAATAAAAATGCCAAATTACTTTCAAAAGAATCATTCGCCGAGATTATCTCTCAAACCAAAAACGATGTAAAAGAAGAATTCACAAAAGAAATATACAACTTGTTAGATCCTCAAAAGAAAAGCGGTGAACAACATATATTGTTAGCAAATGCCTTATTAAACGATGAAAAAGTAGACCTTGTTCTCAACTTGCCAAATAACGGTACTATACCTGGAATTCCAGACGATGTAGCCGTGGAGATTCCTGTGTATGCAGACAAAGATGGAATACATCGTTACAAAATAGATCCACCACTTCCAGAAAGGATAACAAAGATGTACCTATACCCAAGAATTATGAGAATGGAATGGGCATTAGAAGCATTCCTAACTGGAGATAAAAAAGTACTCGAAGAATTTTTCATCAGAGACCCACGTACAAAATCTTACGACCAGGTAGTAAAAGTTATTGATGAAATTCTTGCTTTACCAGGGAACGAAGAAATGGAAAAGCACTACGGCAAATAATAGTTTATTTTAGGGGGCTAATGCCCCCCTTTATTTAATAAACAAACTTATCTGCAAATATTTTGTATAAATCCTCGTTATAAGTGTCAGTGATAAATTTATCTATTTCTTCTATTTCAAATGTTTTCATTATTGATTTTTTACCAAACTTAGAGCTGTCAACAAGCATATATATTTCATTACTATTTTCTGCCACTATCTTTTTTATACTTGCACTTTGTGGAAGATTTTCAAATGTGCCTTCTTCAAAAGAAAAGGCACTACAAGAAAAAAAGGCTTTTTCTACACGGATTTCTTTCATCATATTCTCAGGAATAACACCAACAGTTACCCCATTTTTGTTATCTAATGTTCCACCTGCAACTACAACGTTGTGAGTAGGATTTTCACAGAGTGCCAATGCAGTGTACAGATTATTAGTCACAATGTTCAAAAATTCTTTTTTTTGAGCTATCTTCTGAGCTAAAATATAGCAAGTACTACTTGCATCTAAAAACAAAGTTGAATCTCGATTTATAAACGTTAAGGCTAACTCAGCAATCTTTTCTTTTTTATCCTGATTAAGTTTCATTCTCTCGAAAAATTGAGCTTCAGATAAATTATTTCTCTTTTTTCTTATACCTCCGTAGAATTTCTCAATTAGCCCTTTTTTATAAAGCTCTGATATATCTCTTCTCAAAGTTACCATAGATACACCCAACTCTCGAGCCAAATCTTCTATATTAACAGATTTTTCTCTTTCTAAAATTTCTAAAATTCTATCCTGCCTCATAACTTTTGTCATTAAAATCACTCTCCATCGATGTTTTATATAAATATGTTTTAAAGAAAAATTAAAAAATTTAAAATCATGCAAAAAATCCGATTACGGTCAATTATAATGAATTATTTCCGAATAACTCGAAAATTCTTTGATTATGTTAGTTTTGTATTTCGCCTAATTACTGATATACTATGTTAAAATTATATCATAATATTATCACACGATGATCATATTTTACAAAAATATAATATTAAATTTAGAAATATGGGCGGGGAGCGGGGCGAACGGAGAAGAGTCATTTATCCTTTAGGGTGGGCAGCGGGGCAAAGG
>NZ_JAHC01000003.1 GCF_002924625.1 Petrotoga sibirica DSM 13575
GCGGGGCAAAGGGGCGCTAAAGGGGATTGTGGGGAATTTAAAATGATGGAGATATTTTCTTATTCCAGATATATATTTTAAAGTAAGTTTCAGAATTTCTAAAGAGAAAATCAATAAAAGACAGGAGGCTACAAAATGATAGAAGCCGAATTAAAAAAAGAAGTCGCAGAATTTGCGAAATTAGTATGGGACAGAAAACTTACGGATGGAACGGGCGGAAATATGAGTATAAAATATGGAGGCAAAATATTTATCACTCCAACGTCGACTATAAAACACTTTCTAACAGAGAAAGATATCATCACCATAGATAAAAACGGGAACAAAATCGACGGACTTAAAGAACCTTCTTCAGAAAGAAAAATGCATATAAAAATATACGAAAAAGCAAATGATGTAAACGCGGTTATTCATGCTCACCCAATGTATGCTACCTCTTTTGCAGTAACCTTTGAGAAATTACCTATAAACGCTCTTCCAGAATCTTCTTTAGTATTGGATCCAATAACCTATATACCATATCAAATGCCAGGTACTCAGGAATTTGCGGATGCTTTTAACGAAGGTTTAGAAAAGGGATCTCGGGTATTCGTTCTCCAAAACCACGGTGTTACGGTTGCAGGAAAAGACATGAATGAAGCATATGTAAAGTTGGAAACCTTAGAATTTCTCGCTCAAGTTTCATTCGTTTCTAAACTCTATTCTAAAGTGAATGAAATACCAGAAGAAAAAATAACTGCCTTCAAAGAATTTTTCAGAAGAAACAAGGAGGGCCAATGATGGAGTTAACTGAGATAAAAGAAAAAATAAAAAATTTCAAAATAGAAGTTCCTTCATGGGGATTTGGAAAATCCGGAACAAGATTCCATGCTTTTCATATTCCTGGTGAAGCCAGAAATGTTTATGAAAAGATTGATGACGCTGCATTTGTAAACAAAATAACCGATTCCGTATCTGCTGTTGCAATACATATACCGTGGGACAAAGTTGAAGATTACAAGGCTTTAAAGGAGTATGCAGAAGAAAAAGGATTAAAAATAGGTGCAGTCAATCCAAATTATTTTGAAGACGAAGACTACCTATTTGGTTCACTGAGTAATTCTAACTTAAAAATAAGACAAAAAGCTATTGATCAAACTTTTGAATGTATAGAAATTATGAAACAAACAGATTCAAAAATTTTATCCATGTGGATCCCAGATGGTTCTAATTATCCTGGACAGATAGATTTCAATAAATCTTTTGAATTGCTGGAAGATTCATTAAAACAAATCACGAGACATTTAGAAAAAGATATGACTATGCTTTTAGAGTATAAATTCTTTGAACCTGCTTTTTATTCGACATTACTATTTGATTGGGGAACTTCATATATGTTGTCAAAAGAATTAGGAGAAAATGTGAAGGTACTTGTTGATTTAGGTCATCATTCACAAGGAACAAATATTGAATTTATAGTTTCTTTGTTATCTCAAAAAAAGAAGTTAGGTGGGTTTCACTTCAATTCAAGAAAATACGCCGATGATGATTTAACTGTTGGCTCTCTCAATCCGTATGAATTATTTCTGATCTTCGTTGAGCTCAACAAATTTTTTGACCTTTCTGCAGAAAGTCAAAACCAAAAGATTAGCTTGGTATTAGACCAAAGTCACAATGTAAAACCAAAAATCCCTGCGGTAGTACAGCCCTTAAATAATCTACAAATCACCTATGCAAAGTCTTTACTTGTAGATTATGAAAAATTGAAGCAAGCCCAAGAAAACCATGACGTTATAGAAGCAGAAGAGATTTTAAAAGAAGCATACGAAACAGATGTAAGGGAAATCTTAAGGGAGGTGAGAAAAGAAAAAGGATTACCTGAAGATACAGTAAAGTACGTAAAGGAGAGTGAGGAGTACTGGAAGATGGTGAAGGAAAGAGAAGAGTTTTAAAATTTAGAAAAGTTATGTTAAATCTCAAGGAGAGGTGAATTATGAAAAAAAATTATTATTGTAGTCTTGAGTTTAGTTGTTTTTTTAAGTGTTTTTTCCCAAATGGGAGTAGTACCTCGTGAGGAAACTTTAACAATTAGTCAAATATCAAGATACGCTTATATTAATAATTACAACATTTGGAATAGCAGTATTCCAAACCATATTAGACATACATTACTATTTGATACATTATGGTACGTGGACCAACATACTGGAGAATGGATAAATGCCTTAGCAGAGAATGAACCTATATATAATGATGACTATACAGAAATGACAGTTAAATTACGAAAAGGAATTTTTTGGAGCGATGGTGTTGAATTTACAGCGGATGATGTTGTATTTACAGTAAATTATTTGATGGAAAACCCGGGCTTAAGGTGGAGCTCAGAATTTAGGCAATATGTAAATGACGTAAGAAAATTAGATGATTACACTGTTCTTTTTATATTTAAAGAGCCTAACCCTCGATTTCAGTACTATTTTACAGCACGTTATGACGCAGCATATATTATGCCAGAACACTATTGGAAGAATGTACAAGATCCTCTTACAGATGATTTTTATCCTCCAATCTCTTTAGGCCAATATACTTTAAAAGATACCGATCCTACTGGCTATTGGACGTTATATGAAAGAAGGGAAGATTGGGAAAGATCGTCCCCGGGAATTGTTACTGGGGAACCAGGTCCAAAATATATAATGAGCGTATTTTACAATACTTCTACGGCTAAAGCAATGGCAATGGAAAGAAACGAATTGGATCTATTTATGGATATAGATACTGAAACTTTTAAAGAAATGAATCTAAGAAATCCGAATATTAGACCCTGGTATCAAGATTTCCCATGGGCTTATCCTGACGAAATTGACCAAAGAGACTTAGGCTTTAATTTAGAGAAATATCCTTACAACTTAAAAAATGTTAGGTGGGCACTCACTCTTTCTCTAGATATTGTATATTTAGTTACAAATTATATGGGCGGTGTTGTAAGGGTTAATCCAATTCCTCAACCAGCAACCTCTTATCATATGGAGCATTTTCATATACCAATGCTAAGTTGGCTCGAAGAATTAGAAATTGAAGTTAATGGAAATGAAACCTTTAAACCATTTGATAAAAATATACCTTTTGAAATAGCTGCATGGGCAAAAGAAGCAGGTTATGAAGTTCCACAAGATCGTGATAAAATTATCCAACAGTGGGGAATAGGTTGGTGGAAATATGCCCCAGATGTAGCAGAAAAGTTGCTTATTAGTGAAGGTTTTTCCAAAAACAAACAAGGTAAATGGCTCCTTCCAAACGGAGATTCATGGAAAATATCAATAATTGCTGCGCCAGATGAAGTTGACGCCTACACACAAGCTTTATGGGCAGCTAATAATTGGCGAAAATTTGGTATAGAGGTCCAAGTAGAATCAGTAGAAAGGGACCCTTTTTATCTTCGTACTGGTTTAGGAGATTTTGAAATCACTACAATATGGACCTTAGGAGGAGGTGCCAGTGGATTTATAGATAAATGGCCCTTCATTCAGGGATATCATTCAAGTTATTACACCCCTCTAGGTGAATCAGCAATAACAGATAACTCAATAAGAGTAAAATCAAAAGAACTTGATACAATAATTGATGAATTAGGCGCAACTCCACCAGAGGAGGAGGAGAAGGTGTTGAAATTGTCCCAGAAATATTTAAAAACATGGGTTGAAAATCAGTACACTATAACTACTACGAGCTTTAAAAAGTTTATCACATTTAATGGAACATATTGGACTAATTTCCCTACAGCAGAAAATCCTTATGGACAACCTCTTTACTGGTTTATAGGAGGAAAATTTACTCTTCCATATATACAACCCATAAATAAGTAAATAAGTAGAACAAGGGGACTCCTTTGGAATCAATTGCCTTTGAAGGAGCCCCTTTTAATGAGGGTTTTTATATCCCTACATATTATAGAAGGAGTGATATAAAATAGTATGAAAAAAGGGTTTTTGAACTATTTTCTTCCGAGAATAATTCAATATTTTATTGTTATTTTTATAGGGGTGACCGTTGCCTTTATCATACCGAAACTTTCACCAGTGGATCCAGTAGAAAGTGTTTTAAACAAAATGAGCGGATATTCGGTCATGAATCCAGAAGCTGTTACCGAGATGAGAGAAACGTTGCAATCTATGTTTGGAACGGAAAAGAAGATTTTTATTCAATATGTAGAATTTTGGGGAAGAATATTAAAAGGTGATTTTGGGCCCTCTTTAACAATGTTCCCTGTACCAGTAATGGATGTTATAATGACTTCACTTCCTTGGTCAATGTTTTTGCTTTTAACCGCAGTTTTCATTGCTTGGCTGTTAGGAATTATTCTTGGCACTATTATAGGTTTAAATTCCCAAAAAATATGGACTAAGTTCCTAGAAGGTTTCGTAACTTTTTTATATCCCATACCTCATTACATTGTAGCTTTGTTATTGCTTTTTTTATTTTCTTACTTGTTTCCAATTTTTCCTTTAACAGGGACTTATGGAATAGGTTCAACACCTCAGTTCAGTTTATCTTTTTTAGGGGAAGTTGTTAAACATTCTTTTCTTCCTGCTCTTTCTATTGTTTTAGTTTCGCTTGGATGGAGGGCACTAAGTCAAAAGAGTTTAGTTTCAAACCTTCTTTCCTCAGATTTTATGAGATATGCAAAAATCGGTGGGGTCCCAAAACAAACTAGATTTTTTTTATTTGATTTCTAATAGTGCTCTTCCTCAAGTAACCGATCTTGCTTTATCTTTAGGTACGATCTTCAGTGGGTCTTTAATCGTAGAAATAGTATTCTCTTACCCTGGGATTGGTCAAGTTCTTCAAAGTGCCATTTTGCAAGGAGATTACAATACACTAATGGGTATAGTAACTCTATCTATTATTGCTATCGCAACTGCTGCACTAATTTTAGATTTAAATTATCCACTTTTAGATCCAAGAATAAGGAGGGGTTGAGTAAATTATGAAATTAAAATCTTTTATAAATTTCATAAAATTGGATAAAAATTTATTATTCGCATTTATCTTATTATCTATTATTTTTGTGATGATATTAATAGGTGCATTTTCATCTTACGATCCTTCACAGTATTTTCTTTTACCAAAAGACAAACCTCCAACATTAACTCATTTAATGGGTACAACATCCTTAGGGCAAGACACTTTTTTAACTTTAACAAAAGCTCTTCCAACATCACTTTTAATAGGCCTAATTTCAGCTTTTTTTTCAAGAATATTAGCCATATTTCTTGGTACTTTCGGTGGTTACAGAGGTGGAAAAACAGATGGAATTATTTCTGTAGTAGCAGAAAGCTTTATTGTTATTCCAAGGTTGCCTTTATTAATATTAATTTCTTTTACTTTTAGACAACAATTAAATCCGTTAAGTATGGGATTTATTTTAGCTATACTTGATTGGGGATGGCCTTCCAAAAGGTATAGAGCTCAAATGTTGTCTTTAAGAGAAAGAGAATTTACTCAAAATGCTAAATTCTCTGGGATGGGTGATATAGAAATCATTATAAAAGAATATATGCCTTTTTTGATTCCATACATAATTGTTGACATAATAAGTGGAATAATATGGGCTATAGGAATGGAAACTACCTTATCCGTTTTGGGTCTCTTTGATTTAGAAATCCCTACTATAGGAACAATGATCTATTGGGCTAACTATTATAACGCAATGTACAGAGGACTATGGTGGTGGTGGTGGTGGGTATTTCCTGTTATATTTTTAATTATAGCAATTTTTGGATTGTATCTTTTATCTGTTAGCTTACAAAATTATTTGGATCCTACTACTCGCATACAAAGAATCAAAGTTTCTAAAAAACAGGCGGTGAAAGTATGAATCCAATTATAAGTGTTAAAAATTTAAAATCCTTTTATATATCTAACATTCTTGACGTCACAGTAGTAGTAAAAGCAGTTAACAATGTCACTTTTGATATATTTGATGATGAAATTGTAGGAATTGCAGGAGAATCAGGTTGTGGAAAAACCACTTTATTAAATACCTTAATGGGAATAATAGACCCCCCTCTAAAAGTATTCGGAGGAGAAATTAAATACAATCTAAACAATAAATACTATGATATCGTGAAATTAGAAGAAGATGAAAAGACTAAATTAAGGTGGAATGTTGTTTCTTACATTCCACAAGGGTCTATGAGTATATTAAACCCCATCAGAAAAATAAAGAAAATTTTCTTTGATTTCGCTAAATCTCATGAAGATTTAGATGAAAATAAATTCGAAAGAATTGTGGATGAAAGATTAGAGAGTTTAAAGTTACCTTTAAGAGTCAAAAACTCTTACTCCCATCAACTATCCGGTGGAATGAGACAGAGAGTTGCTATTGCCCTTGCTACAATTTTTAAACCAAAAATAGTTATTGCAGACGAACCCACTACAGCTTTAGACGTAGTTATGCAGCGGGATATTATCGATCTTTTGAGTGAGATACATGAAGAAGAAAAAAATACTATGATATTGGTTAGCCATGATTTATCGATACATGCGAATATCTGTGCCAGAATAATGATAATGTATGCGGGGCAAATAGTAGAAATAGGTAAAACTGAAACGATTTTTGAAAATCCTCTTCATCCTTATACAAAGTTTTTAATAAATTCTTTACCTATAATAGGAGACAAAAAAGTTAGAGAAGCTGCTCCTGGGAAACCTCCCTCATTATTAAATCTTTCAGAAGGTTGCCCGTTTCATGAAAGATGTCCAATTGCTTTACCTATATGTTCAAGGAAGAATCCAAGATTGAAATGGAAAACCGAAGACCATGCCGTTGCATGTTTTTTACATGGAGGTGAAGACACTTATCATGAGCAAATTAATGCTAAAACATATATCTAAAATTTTCAAAGTGGGTAGCTATCTTAGCAGAACTTATGTAGAAGCTGTCAAAGACATTAATTTAGATTTTGATTTGGATAAGCCATTTATTTTTACTTTAGCCGGAGAGAGCGGTAGTGGTAAATCTACATTAGCAAAACTTATTCTAGGAGTTGAAGATGTTACAAAAGGAAAAATAATATTCAATGGTAAAAATATAGTGACTATGCAAAAACACGAGAGAAAAAATTATTTAAGAAATGTTCAACCAATATTCCAAAATCCTTTTGAAACTTTTAACCCATTAAGAACCGTTATTTCATATTTGAACACTACCGCTATCAAATATTGTGATGATGTGGAAGAAAACAATACAAGAAAAATCAAGAAATTAGTTCAAAGTAGTTTAGAAAAAGTAGGATTATCATATGAAGAAGTCGAGGGAAAATATCCAAACGAATTTTCTGGAGGACAACTACAAAGGATATCTGTTGCTAGAGCATTGATTCCTTCACCAAAGTTATTAATAGCTGACGAACCCGTTTCAATGGTTGATGCATCTTTAAAAATGAGTATAGTCAATCTGTTTAAAGATTTAAAAGATGAATTCGGTATAAATATAGTTTATATTACACACGATTTAGCTACCGCTTATTACATTAGTGATTATATAGCTATAATGTTGAGAGGTCAAATCATAGAAAGAGGAGGTGTTGAAAATGTTTTAACTAATCCACTTCACCCATACACAAAACTATTAAAAGATTCAATATTGGAACCTATACCAAAAAAATATAAAAGAAAAAAAGTAAAAAAAGCTTCTTTTGAAGTAGAAGAATATAATTTACAAGGATGTAAATTTGCTCAACGATGTCCTTTTGTTATGGATGTATGCAAAGAAAAAAACCCCAAAGAAATCAGGTTAGAAGATAGATGGGTAAAATGTTTCTTATATGAAAATGAAAAAGACAAAACAAAAACTAATTTAAATAGTTTAACTTAGAGGAGGTTAAAAAATGAATTTTTATATTGCTAGTACAAAAGTAAATTATTCAGCAAATCCGTTAGCTTTAAAAGATACAAGGCCCAGGCTGTCGTGGGTAGTTGAAACCAGTGAAAAAAGGAAAAAACAAAGTGCCTATCGAGTTTTAATATCATCATCTCAACAACTCATTGAACAAGGTGAAGGAAATATATGGGATACTCACAAAATTGAAAGTGAAGATAATTACTGCTACTATAGCGGTGAAGAATTGGAAAGTTTCAAAAGATATTACTGGAAAGTTAAAATATGGGATGAAAAAGGAGAGGAAAGCACTTGGAGTAAAGTATCTTTTTTTGAAACTGGACCTTTGAGTAAAAGCGATTGGAAAGCAAAATGGATCACAAAAAGAGATTTAAAAACCTTCTATTCTGCAGGTGATTTTAGCATAGAAAAATTCAAGCACTACCATGCTGCATATTTTAGAAAAACATTTGAAATTAAAAATGAGATACAGAGTGCTAGAGCATATATCAGTGGGTTAGGGTTCTACGAACTTTATTTAAATGGAGAAAAAGTAGGGAATAATGTTCTTGATCCTGGACAATCAGAATATTCCAAAGAAGCTTTGTTTAATGTCTACAATATTATCTCTTTTCTTACGGGGCAGAATTGTGTAGGGGTGATTTTAGGTAACGGAAGGCATTTGGAACAATTTGGATATTCGAAACCAAAACTTATAATTCAAATATTGGTCGAATATGTAAATGGAGAAAAAGAATATATATTAAGTGATGAAAGTTGGGCTTCATCTCATGGACCTTTACAGGAAAATGGAATATATTACGGTGAAAAATACAATCGAACATTAGAAATGCCAGGTTGGAACACTTACCATTTTGATGCTTCAAATTGGGAAGAAGTAGAAATTACAAAAGGCCCAAATTTGAGGTATCAAAATATGCCACCAATTAGGGTCACAAAAATTCTCAAGCCCAAAAAAATTTACTCTCTAAAACCAGGAGTATTTGTATATGATTTTGGTCAGAACTTTACAGGTTGGGTAAAAATTAGTGTATCTGGTCCTAAAGGTGCGCAATTAAAACTAAGACATAGCGAACTAGTCAATGAAGATGGCTCTTTAAAAACTAATACAATTCGTAAAGCTGAAGCTACAGATACGTATATCCTAAAAGGTGAAGGTAAAGAAAGCTACGAACCACGATTCACTTACCATGGTTTTAGATATGTGGAAGTAAGCGGATCCCCATTTGTTCCTACAATAGAAAATATAGAAGGTCGTTTTGTTCATTCAGATGTAGAAAAGGTTGGTGATTTTTACTGTTCAAATGAACTTATAAATAAAATCCATAAAAATATATTGTGGGGACAATTGAGTAACCTACATAGTATTCCCACAGATTGCCCTCAGCGAGACGAAAGATTTGGATGGATGGGAGATGCACAATTATCTGCGGAAGAAGCAATATACAATTTTGATATGAGCCTTTTTTATGAAAATTATCTTCAAGAGATAAAATTATCACAAAAAGAGGATGGCTCAATTTCTGATGTTGTACCTGCCTATATAAAACTTTATCCTGCAGATCCCGCATGGGGAACAGCTTACATAACGATAGCTTGGTACTTGTATAAATACTATAAAAATGAAAAAGTTTTGTCAGATCACTACGAATCTATGAAAAAGTACGTAGAGTTTTTACATAAGAGTAGTGAAAACAATTTGCTAAAAAAATTGGGCAAATTTGGTGATTGGTGCCCTCCAGGAACTATATCTCCTAAAAAGACCCCTGTAGAGTTTACTTCAACATGGTACTACTACAATGACGTTTACCTCTTTTCGAAAATTGCTGAGGTTTTAGGAAAAGAAAAAGATGCTCAACATTACTTTGAATTATCTGAAAACATTAAAAAATCTTTTAATGACTACTTTCTTAAAGATTATGGTTACGAAAGTAGAATGTTTGGACCGGTAGATCGATTAATTTCTCAAACATCTCAAATTCTTCCTTTATACTATAACATGGTTCCGAATGATAAAAAAGAATTTATTTTAGAGAAATTGATAAACAATATTGTGGAGCATCAGGATTCTCATCTAGATACAGGAATAGTGGGAACAAGGTATTTATTCGATGTGCTAAGTGAAAATGGATACTCAGACCTCGCCTTTAGAATAGCAACCCAAGAAAGCTATCCAAGCTGGGGATACATGATTAAAGAAGGCGCAACAACCGTTTGGGAGAGGTGGGAAAAGTTAGAAGCTGGAGGAATGAACTCACAAAATCATATTATGTTAGGTTCTGTAGATACCTTTTTTTACAAATATTTGGCTGGAATATCTTTAGACAAAGATGGCTGGAAAAAAGCTAGAATCAAACCACATTTAGTTGGAGAAGAAAGATTTGCCTCAGCTAAAATTAAAACAATAATAGGCGAATTTCAGGTTTCATGGGAAAAGGGAGAAAATTTATTTAAACTCTCAGTAGTAATACCTTTTGGAACGGAAGCTGATGTATTTATCCCCAAATTATGGAATGAATTTAACTTGAAAGAAGAAAGAGAATTATTGTTCGACAACGAACAAATTAAAGATTTTAAAGAAAGAAATAGTATTAAACTAAAAGAGTATAATGAAGAAAATATAATCTTAAATTTAGGTAGTGGTCAATATTACTTTGAATTAGAAAAGAAATAAAGGAGAATCCATAATGTTGTATCCTAAGAAAATGGAAAAATTAACAGAGGAGCTTTTTAAAGATCCACCTAGTGAATATAGAGGCGCACCTTTTTGGGCATGGAATTCAAAGCTGAATCCTAATGAATTGAGTGAACAAATAGGTGCTTTTAAATTAATGGGGATGGGTGGTTTTCATATTCATTCAAGAACTGGTTTAGCAGTAAATTACCTAAGTAACGAATTTATGAATCTAGTAAACTTTTGCAACGAGAAAGCAAAAAAAGAGAAGATGCTTTGTTGGCTATACGACGAGGACCGCTGGCCGTCAGGATTTGCGGGTGGATACGTTACAAAAGATGACGGGTATAGGCAACGCTTTCTCGTTTTTACCCCTTTTGAATATGATGATTTAGAGAAAACTGTCACTCATCCAACCGCTCTAGGAGACAAAATAGAAGGTAAAAAAAGAAAACTTCTTGGAAAGTATGAAATATCTTTAAAAAACGGCTATTTAGTTCATTATAAGAGATTAAAAGACAACGGTAAAGTGAGAAATGGTTCAGATGTATGGTGGGCTTATCTTGAAATAGCTACAGATGATCCTTGGTTTAACAATCAATCATATGTTAATACACTAGATAAACATGCAATTCTAAGGTTTTTAGATATAACTCACGAAAAATATTACAAAGAATTAGGAAAAGATTTTGGTAAATCTATTCCTGCTATTTTTACTGACGAACCTCAATTTGCCAAAAAAAGTTGCTTACCATTTTCAGATGAAAAGAAGGAGGTAATTCTTCCATTCACAGATGATTTAGAAGAAAGTTATTATAATACCTACAACGAAAGTTTAATAGACCATCTTCCCGAACTGATATGGGAATTACCGAATGATCAAGTTTCAGTTGTTAGATATAGGTACCATGATCACTTAACAGAACGTTTTGTATCAGCATTTGCTGATACGATAGGAAATTGGTGTGAAAAGCACGAGATTATGTTAACAGGTCATTTAATGGAAGAACCTACTCTAGAATCTCAAACAGCTGCTGTTGGCGAAGCTATGAGATCGTACAGATCTTTTCAACTTCCTGGGATAGACATGTTATGCGATTGGAGAGAATTTTCTACAGCAAAGCAAGCTCAAAGTGCTGCACATCAATATGGTAGAGAAGGTGTCTTAAGTGAGATATATGGTGTTACCAACTGGGATTTTGATTTCAGAGGTTACAAACTGGCAGGAGATTGGCAAGCTGCTTTGGGAGTTACCGTGAGGGTTCATCATCTCACATGGTATTCTATGGAAGGAGAAGCTAAAAGGGATTATCCCCCCAGCATTGGATACCAAATTCCTTGGTACAAAGAATATTCTCTAATTGAAAATCATTTTTCTCGTTTAAATACCGTTTTAACAAGAGGCAAGCCTGTAGTAAGGGTAGGGGTAATACATCCAATCGAGTCTTATTGGTTACACTGGGGACCAAAAGATAAGACCGCTACTAAAAGAGAAGAATTGGAGACAAATTTTAAAAATATCATAGAATGGTTGCTTTTCGGTCTCATAGATTTTGATTTTATATCTGAATCGTTATTACCTTCTTTGTCAGAAGTTCAAGAAAAAGATACCTTCCAAGTTGGTAAGATGAATTACGAAGTTATAATAGTTCCTGGTTGTGAAACCCTTAGAAAAACGACCTTGGAAAGGCTTTATATGTTTCAGAAATCTGGTGGAAAAATAATATTCCTTTCAGAACCTCCAAAATTTGTGGATGCATTTGAAACTGATAGAGTTAAAGAATTGGCTAAAAAATCATTAATTATACCATTTTCCAAAAGTGCATTGTTACAAGAACTCAAACAGTACAAGGATATAGAAATATTCAAAGAAGATGGTATGCCTTCTGATAACCTATTTTTACAACTGAGGTGTGAAGAAGACAAAAGATGCCTGTTCATCTCGCATGTATATAAAATGAAAAATTCTGATATTGCACAAAAAGAAAAAATATCTATCATAATTAAAGGAATATGGGATCCTGTTATCTATGATACCGTAAATGCAGAAACAAAACAGTGTGAGGCTGAAATAAAAAATGGAACAACCATGATAAAGCACGATTTTTATCCACATGATAGCTTATTGTTAGAATTAAAACCCTTCCAACCACGTAAAAAAGAACAAAAGAAAAACACATTGTCACCTATGAAAGAAATTCAAATAGAAGAACCGGTTTTTTACTCATTATCAGAACCGAATGTTGTTGTGCTTGATATGGCGGAATATTCATTTGACAACGGTGAATGGCAATCAAAAGAAGAGATATTAAGAATAGACAACAAGGTTAGAGAACTTTTAGGATATCCATTTAGAAAAAAGAAAGTCGCTCAACCATGGACTAACAAAGAAGAAGAACCATATGAACACTTGCTGAAATTAAAGTACACAATAGAATCCAAAATAGAAGTAAACGATCCATTATTGGCTTTAGAAAACCCGGAAAACACAAAAATTATTGTTAACGGTAAAAAAGTAGAATCTAAACTTTCGGGTTGGTTTGTAGATAAATGTATAAAAAAGGTTCAGATACCAAATTTACCAAAGGGATTTTCAGAAATTATACTTGAAATACCTTTCATTTCTAAAACAAATATTGAATGGAATTATTTATTAGGAGACTTTGGTGTAGAAGTTAGGGGAAAACATGTAAAAATTGTTGAACCTAAAAAAGAACTATCATTTGGAGATTGGGCTAATCAAGGGCTTCCCTTTTATGCTGGTAATATAACTTATCATTGTACAATTGAATGTGAAGAAGAAGGATTTGCAGAACTAGAAGTCCCACATTTTAGAACTGCTTTGCTCTCAGTATCAGTAGATGGCTATGAAAAAGGAAAGATTGCTTTCGCTCCTTATACATTAGCATTAGGTAAACTCTCAAAAGGAAAGCATACAATAGACATTACCGCTTATGGAAATAGAATAAATGCTTTTGGAACCATACATAACTGCGATGAAACCTATTCTTGGTTTGATCCAGATGCTTGGAGAACAACGGGGAATCAATGGTCATATGAATACAGACTTAAACCTATGGGAATTCTAATCTCTCCCAAATTAATAATTAAAACAAGTAAAGACTAAATCATCATTTCATTGACATCTTAGAAACAAAATGATTTTAAAAAAGTGTCACAAGGCAAAATTTTATAGAGGAGGTATTACAAATGAGAAGATACAAACTGTTTTTAAACGGTGAATTTGTTGAGTCATCTTCTGGTAAAATGATAAAGGTAATAAATCCAGCCAACGAAGAAGTAATCTCCGAGGTTCCTGAAGCAACGATTGAAGAAACTAAAAAAGCTATAGATGCAGCATATGAAGCTCAAAAGAAATGGGAAAAATTGCCAGCTATAGAAAGGGCAAAATATTTAAAAAAGATCGCAGATGGCATAAGAAAAAACGCTAAGATGTTAACAGAAATATTAATGGAAGAACAAGGTAAAATTAGAAGTTTAGCAGAAACTGAGATAAATTTCACTACGGATTACATCGACTACATGGCTGAATGGGCTAGAAGAATTGAAGGAGAGATCATCCCAAGCGACAAACCAAATGAAAATATTTTCCTATATAAAGCGCCAATTGGTGTAGTTGCGGGGATACTTCCATGGAATTTTCCTTTTTTCTTAATTGCCAGAAAAATGGCCCCAGCGTTGATTACAGGAAATACTATAGTTGTAAAACCAAGTTCCGATACTCCAAACAACGCCTTTGAGTTCGCAAAGATAGTTGCAGAAAGCGACTTACCAAAAGGTGTTTTCAATTTGATAACAGGTAGAGGTTCAGTTGTTGGTGAAGAGTTAGCTTCCAATCCAAAAGTCGGAATGGTAAGTTTTACTGGAAGTGTTGAAGCAGGTTCAAAAATAATGGCATTAGCTTCAAAAAACATCACAAAAGTATCTTTAGAGTTGGGAGGAAAAGCTCCTGCAATAGTTATGGATGATGCCAACATAGATGATGCGGTAAAATATATAAAACAATCAAGGGTAATAAATACAGGACAAGTTTGCAACTGTGCCGAAAGGGTATACGTGCATGAAAAGGTAGCAGATGAATTTATTGAAAAAATGACTATAGCAATGGAAGACACAAAATACGGTGTTCCTTTAAAAGAAACCAATATAGAGATGGGACCTTTGATCAACAAGAACGCTCTTGAATCTGTTAAAGGATTCGTTAAAAGAGCTATAGATCAAGGGGCAAAACTGTTAACAGGAGGAGAAGACAGTAAATTTGAAAAAGGATACTATTACAAAGCTACAGTTTTAGCCAATTGTACTCAAGATATGGAAATAATTCAAAAAGAAGTTTTTGGTCCAGTACTTCCCATCGTTACTTTCAAGGATCTTGATCAAGCCATTGAATATGCAAATGACTGTGAGTATGGTTTAACATCGTCTATTTACACTCAGAACCTAGACGTTATGATGAGAGCGGCAAATGAAATAAAGTTTGGTGAGACTTATGTAAATAGAGAAAATTTTGAAGCTATGCAAGGCTTTCACGCTGGCTGGAGAAAATCTGGTATCGGTGGAGACGATGGAAAACATGGTTTAGAGGAATTTCTAAACACACATGTATTGTATATTCAATACAATACTAACAAGAAATGATTTTTATAATTTTGAAGGTGTGAAAAAATGAGAGTTAAAATTCCATATGGTAAAGAAGTAAAAAAATTAGATTTAGATGAAAACTTAAATGTTTCTTTATTAAAAAAGCCGGAAGCTAAGGGCGTGTGGAGTGCTTTTGACATTGAGATGATGAAAGCGTTGAGTTCTCCTTTTGGCACCCCCTCTCTTTCAACCTTGGCTAAAAGGAAAAAAGACTGTTGCATAGTTATTTCGGATACCACAAGACCCGTACCAAATTCTCTTATTTTGCCCTATATAATCTTTGATTTGAGGTTTGCTGGCATTAAAAAGGAGAATATAACAATTTTGATCGCAAATGGTTCACATGAACCACTCCCAGAAAGTATGTTTGAAGAATTAGTTGGTAAAGAAGTTTTGGATGAAAATATAAAAATAATTAATCACGATGCATACGATTATACTCAATTGAAAAAGATTGGGGAAACTTCTTCTGGTTGCCCCGCTATTGTGAATAAAAAATATTTAGAAGCGGACTTAAAGATCTGTACAGGTTTAATAGAACCCCATTTTATGGCAGGATATTCAGGGGGAAGAAAGTCAATCTGCCCAGGAATCGTTGGCATTGAAACCTTGAAAGTATTTCATGGTGTTCAGGCAATGGGAGATCCACATTCAAAAAGCTGTCAGTTAGAAAATAATCCTGTCGATAAGATCGCCAGAGAAGTGGCTTTGATGGCTGGATGTGATTTCATAGTAAACGTTTCTTTAAACGGGAAAAAAGAAGTGAATGGGATTTATGCAGGTGATATCTTTCAAGCTCACGAAGTAGGTTGTAATATGGTAGCATATGATTCAATAGTGAAAATTAAAGAACCTGTGGATATAGTGATAACCTCAAATGGGGGATATCCTTTAGACCAGAACTTTTATCAAACCATTAAAGGTTTAGTTGAAGCTTCAGAGATTTTAAAACCTGATGGAGTAATAATAATGGCTTCAAAATGCGAAAAAGGCATCGGAAAGAAAGAATTTAAAGAATTCCTTTTAGAAGTAAAAGAGAAGGGAATAAAAGAATTTTTAAAAAACCATGATTCGTCAGAAACTTTCAAAAGCGATCAATGGGAAGTGCAAAAGTTAACTCAAGTATTAGAGAAAACGAAAAACATTTTCATGTTGTCATCGTTAGATGAAGAAGAGTACACGTATACTTTTTCAAATAAAATCAGCAGTTTAGAAGGAGGATTAAAAAACGCTTTAAAATTAAAGGGACACCGTGCCAAGATATCTTTAATTCCTCAAGGGCCTTACGTTGTTGGAAAGATAAAAAATTGAAAAGGAGCTATGTTTCATGGAAATATGCATATTAGTCAAACAAGTACCTTCCACTGACAAGGTACAGATAGACGAGGAAACGGGAACAATGATAAGAAGTGAATTAGAATCCGAACTCAACCCATTGGACATGTACGCAGTCGAAGAAGCAGTGAGAATAAAAGAAAATACACCACAAACTAAGATAACGGTAGTAACGATGGGGCCTTCTTCAGCAGAATATGCAATAAAAGAAGCTATATCCATGGGATGTGATGAAGGAGTATTGCTAACCGATAGAAGGTTTGCCGGTGCTGACACATTAGCAACCGCTTATACGTTGAGTCAATATTTAAAAGACAAACATTACGACATAATATTCGCCGGTGAAAGGGCAACAGACGGGGAAACAGGTCAAGTAGGACCATCTGTTGGCACACAATTAGATATTCCTATACTAACCTATGTCAACAAAATAATTAACATAACTAACGACACGATAACCGTTCAAAGGGCTATAGAAGGCGGGAACGAAATTATTCAAACCGAGTTACCAGCTTTAATAACAGTTGTAAAGGAAATAAACGAACCCAGATTACCGAATTTAGAAAACAAACTAAAAGCTAAGAGAAGTATTATAAGAATAATGAGTAATCAAGAGTTAAAAATAGAGGAAGAAAAGATAGGACTTAAAGGATCTCCAACAAGGGTTGTAAAGGTATTCTATCCAAAGATATCAAGAAATGGTGAAAAAGTAGTAGTAAAAACTCCACGAGAAGCCGTAGAAAAAATAACAAACTTTCTAAAAGAAAAAGGCGTGATATCATGAACCAAGAATACAAAGGCGTATGGACGATAGCGGAGATAAATGATGGAAAAATAGAAACGGTATCGTACGAATTGCTATCATGGGGAAAGGACTTAGCCACAAAATTGAACGTTGAACTATCAAGTGTAGTAATATCAAACAAAGTGGAGAATTTGGATAGTCTTATTCAATATGGGGCTGACAACGTATACTATGTTGAAGATGAAAAACTAGAACATTTCTATCCAGATGTACACACAAACATACTGAATAAAATGGTAGAAGATTTTAAACCTGAAATAATACTAGCATCTGCAACTACAAGGGGAAGAACTCTCATGCCTGCTCTTGCTGCAAAATTAAATACGGGTTTAACAGCAGATTGTACAGATTTTGAAATAGAAGAAAAAACGAGATCATTGATACAAATAAGGCCTGCTATAGGTGGAAACGTGATGGCAAAGATAAAAACTATAACAAAACCACAGATGGCTACGGTAAGACCTAAATCGAAACTACCTTTAGCTAAAGACCAAAACAAAAAAGGAAAAATAACAAAAATAGAATATGGAGAAGAACTCTTTCGATCAAAATATAGGTGGATAGAATTTAAAAAAGACGAAACTAGCGTACAACCACTTCAACAAGCCGATGTAATCGTAGCTGGGGGTAAAGGTTTAAAAAAGCCTGAGAATTTCAAATACTTACAAAATCTATCAAAAAAATTAAAGGGCGCAGTTGGGGCGACTAGGGCGGTAGTAGATATGGGGTGGATAGACTACTCTCACCAAGTGGGACTTTCCGGAAAAACCGTTAGCCCAAAACTGTACATAGCGATAGGAATATCTGGTGCGGTACAGCACTTAGCTGGAATGTCGTCATCTAAATATATTATAGCGATAAACAAAGATCCAGAGGCACAGATTTTCAAGGTATCTGATCTTGGAATTGTATGTGATGCTTTGGATATACTACCGTTGTTAGAAAAAGAAATAAAATCAGGTGATCAAAATGAGTGAATACAGAAAGGTAACTACCAATACCGTTGAAAAATTGAGAAAAATATTAAAAAACGATGCACTATTGATATACGATGATACCGAAAGTCTAAAAAGCTACTCCAACGATGAATCAGGTGGAGAGTATTACGCACACATGCCAGATGTTGTAGTAAAACCAGAAACCAAAGAGCAAATATCCCAAATAATAAAACTGGCAAACGACGAAATGATCCCTATAACACCGCGAGGAGCTGGCAGTGGGTTGGCTGGGGCTGATATACCAATATTTGGAGGAATAGTAATATCCCTTGAGAGAATGAACAGAATAATAGAAATAGATTCAGAAAACTTAGTCGCTGTGGTTGAACCAGGTGTAGTCACGAACGATCTATGTAGAATGGTATCAGAAAAAGGATTATACTATGCAGGATATCCCATGAGTGTAGAAACAAGTTTCATTGGAGGCAACGTTGCTACCAATGCAGGTGGAAGTAAGGTAATAAAATATGGAAACACAGCTCACCATATATTGGGATTAGAGGTAGTAATGCCTAACGGTGAGATAGTCGAATATGGGGGGAAAAGAAGAAAAGATTCAAGCGGTTACAACCTTTTACAACTTTTCATTGGCTCAGAAGGAACGCTCGGAATATTCACAAAGATATACGTAAATCTCATACCCCAGCCAGGAAAAGTCGTTGACCTGCTGGTTCCGTTTGAAAGTGTAGAAAAGGCTATAAGCAATGTAGCACCATTAATGGTCGAGACAAAGAGTCTACCCTCAGGAATAGAATTCATAGACAAGAAATCCATTTACTATGCTTCAAAATACACTGGAATGAAATTACCCTACCAAGACGAGGTAGAATCTTATCTCATAGTTCAATACGAGGCAACCAGCTTGCAAGAGATTGAAGAATTGTACGAAAAAGGTGGAAAAGCCTTACAAAAAAACGGAGCAAAAGATGTGTTCATAGCAGATAACAGGAGTAACTCTGAAAAGATATGGCGTATGAGAAGGAACTGGTTGGAAAGTTTAAAAGCTGTAGATCCGTATGTACCAACTGGAGATGTCGTAGTACCAACATCTAAGATACCTGAAATTATGAATTACATAAACGAAGTATCAAACGAATTCAAAATAGATATCCCTGTAGCAGGGCATGCAGCAGATGGTAACCTCCATCCTGCACCATTAAAACCAAAAAATCTGCCTCCGGATGAATGGAAAACCATGTCGGAAGAGATTCTTGAAAAAATAGCGATGAAAGCTTCCCAAATGGGTGGAGCTATAAGCGGGGAACACGGAGTAGGGTTCATAAAAAAGGAGTTACTAAAAAAGACAAAACTAAAACAGTACAAATGGATGCAAGAGGTAAAAGAAGCATTTGACCCTAATAACATCATGAACCCAGGGAAGTTGTTCTAAAAAATACTTAAAGAAAAGGTGATAATCTTGAAATATCTACACTTAGCTATTGACCTCGGGGCGTCAGGTGGAAAAGTAATGGCAGGTAACATTCAGAATGACAAACTTATTTTGAGTGAAGTAAACCGTTTTTCAAATTCCCCGGTTGAAATAAATGGAATATCTTATTGGAACATTTTGAATTTATATAATCATATAATTGAAAGCATTCAAATAGCTCAAAAAAATGATCAAAAGATACTATCTTTAGGAATAGATAGTTGGGGAGTGGACTTTGGACTTTTAAACGAAAATGGTTATTTAATAAACAATCCAATTCATTATAGAAATATGTTTAAGACGAATATAATGCAAGAGGCAATAGAAAAAGCTGGCAAGAAATGGATATATGAACACTCTCCAACACAGTTTCAACCATTCAATACATTGTACCAAATATTAGCCTACCAAAAATACGCTCCAGATTTTGTCAAAATATCAAAATACCTTTTGATGATCCCTTCGTTATTAAATTATTTTTTAACAGGTGAAAAAGCTATTGATTTCACAATGGCTTCAACTACCCAGATTTATAACCATAGAAAAAGAAAGTGGGACGAAGAAATAATAAAAAAGTTTGACATTCCTGATATATTACCTGAAATAGTCCCTGCAGGTACGAAAATTGGTAAAATAAAAAAAGATGTTTTAAATAACAATTCAAACATAGATGTAATTCTTCCAGCCAGTCATGATACTGGATCCGCCTATGCCGCAATTGCTTCAGATCCTTCAGATACCTTGTTCATTAGCTTAGGAACATGGTGCTTGACTGGTGCTATTGTCAAGGAGGTCCCATACAACGAAGAACTCATGGAAAACAATTTAGCCGCAGAGGGTTGTTTGGATGGATCTTTTAGAATATTGGCAAACGTAACAGGAATGTGGTTAATTCAAGGTATTATAAAAAGTCTTAACTTGCCGGATAACAGCGATACTTATCAAAAAATTACAGAAATGGCACAGAATGCAAAACCATTTTCTTCTTATATCAATGTAGATGATCCTTCTTTACAAAACCCACAAGACATGATACAGGCAATAATTCAACAATCTATAAAAGATAATGATACCGTTTTGAATGAAACATCTCAAGTTATAAGAACGGCATTGGAAGGGATTGCCTTCAAAGTGAATGAAATTAAAGAAAAACTATCAAATATATTGAAAATCGATTTTAAAAGGATTCATGCGGTAGGTGGGGGAACCAGAAATAAATTATTTTGTCAATTCATTGCAGACGCAACCGGGCTAACTGTTTTAACTGGCCCTATTGAAGGAACAGCCGTAGGAAACTTAGTCTCTCAGTTATACGCCTTGGAACTTGTAAAAAACTTTGAGGAAGCACGGGACTTAATAAAAAGATCTTTCGACTTTCAATGTTTTGAGCCAAAAGAACATGATATCTGGAAAGAGGCTTTTATTTCTTTTAAAAAGAAAAAATGATATAATTAATACGATTAATTGGCGAACACTTGTCCGCTTTTTGTATATGAAAGAAGTGGGATCAGGGACAAAACCTACCATGATCTACTAGGCCGAAGTGGCGCTAACAAATGTTTTTGTGTTTCCAAAGACAGTAGGTAAAATTTAAAAAGGAGTTCTAAAACTTTCTCAAGAAAGTTATTAAATAATGAATATTAAAAACAAAGTAGTGGAATTATGCAAAAAGATATCACAAGTTGGAGGTGAAAATATAAAAAAGCCTGGTTGGTTAATAACATTGGTTATTCTTTTAGTAGGCTTAATGTATTCACAAGAAGTAAAAAACGGTCAGTATGGAGGACTTGGTGGTGGAGATATTGGTGCTCAGTGGCTTGATGTAGAAGAGTTAAATACACAGTTAAAAGCCGCTGGACTTCCTGAATTAAAAGATGTGGCTTTGGTTAACGGCGGTGGCGGTTATGGAGTAATGGGAAGAATTATAATAGGAGGAGAAGGATATGGTATAACCACTAAAGAGAAATCGGGTGGAAAAACAGTACAACTCGACATTGGTTATGGAACATTTAATGTTGGTTATTCGATTCTTTCTAAACAAGCTTTTCGAATGTATGTTCTTGGAGGTATTGGTGGTGGTGAAATATCCTTGAAAATTTTTCAAAACCCTGATTCTACTGATTTTGAAGACAATTTGTCCACTTTCAATGAAAATACTTTTTCTACCGAATTTCCTATCTTTAAAGTAGGAATAAATGCTGATTACATATTATCTTTTAGTAATGATAAGGCAGCCGGAGGTTTGGCTATTGGTTTAGCAGTAGGGTACACATATGCCCCTGTGGAATGGGTAAGTGAATGGAAATTATCTGATAGAAACATGGGTGGAGTACCAAATTTTGGACCCACAGGTCCATATATCACTTTTAGAATAGGTGGTGGAGGATTCGCCTTTTAAAAAAAGAAAGGTGTTTAAAATGAGATATCTAAATTTTGGAATAGGTGATAAAATCCCAGAGTTTTCACTTAAAGATGTTGATGGTAATCAGATTAATAGCAAGGATTTTATTGGAAAGTGGCTTGTGCTCTATTTTTATCCGCGAGATAACACTCCTGGTTGTACTAAAGAAGCAGTTGGTTTTTCAAACTACTTAGAAGATTTTAAAAAATATAATTGCCAAATAGTGGGGGTAAGTCCCGATACTGTAGAAAAACATGCAAAATTTAAAGAAAAACACAATTTAAAAGTGATTTTGCTAAGTGACCCTGAACATTCCATTCTTGAAAAATTTGGCGTTTGGCAACTAAAAAAGAATTATGGTAAAGAAAATTGGGGAGTTGTCAGATCAACAATCCTGATGGATCCAAATGGAATAATTAAAAAAGTATGGGAAAATGTAAGGGTGAAAGATCATGTTTTAGAGGTATTGGAAAGCTTGAAAGAACTATCAAACAACAGGGAGTAAACTCCCTGTTGTTTATAATAGTCTATTTTATTGAATTATTCTACTGCCTACTACCTAGTTGGCCATTGTACATGAACAAAGCGGTTTTGCTTTCACCGATCATTTGCAAAGTATCTACAATCTTCTTTGTATTAGCTTCCTCTTCAACTTGTTCGTTTACAAACCATTGGAGAAAGTTTTGAGTTGCGTGATCGTTTAACTCTTTTGCTAAGTCAACCAACTTGTCGATAGATTGTGTAACCGAAATCTCATGTTCATATGCATCTTTGAAGGCTTCTAGGGGGCTCTCCCATCCTTTCTTTGGTTTGTCAATACTATCTAATTCTACTACACCGCCTTTGTCGTAAATATAATCATACAACTTCTGTGCGTGAGTAAGCTCTTCCTTCGCTTGGACTTTCATCCACTTAGCAAATCCTTCTAAATTCAGTGAATCAAAATATGCCGCCATCGAATAATAGAGGTACGCGGAAAAAATTTCTTTGTTTATTTGTTCATTAAGGGCATTTAACATCTTATCTTCTAATTTCATATGCTTATTCCTCCTTGTGATTTTAAGTATGCTTTCTTTAGAAACTATAAAACTTTCTTCAAAACAGGCAATTGTCCTTATAATCCTTTTACAATCAAAATCATATTTTTGAAATTTAGCTATTCCTAAAGTCTCTAAAACTAAGTAAATTATAACTTATAATTTTTTCATTTATCAAAACATTACATTAATTAATACTTTAATTAAATAGAGGGATTCACTTTTTATATTAGTTTAGTTTACTGATTTTTTCTGATATGGTATAATTTTAAAGAAAACGCTTCCATGAAGGGGGAATCCATATGAAAAAATTGGGCTTATCCAAAGTTTATTGGTTTAACAAATTCGGTAACAAGATAGGAATTATGTTGATTCTTTTCGCTCTCATCCCAAGTGTTTTTTTTGTGATATACATTACCAATGCTATTCAACAAAGTTCTGAACAAAACGAGGCACAAGTATCTGCCTTGATTGAGTCTTTAAATCAGGATTATTTACATCAAATTAATAAATATAACTCTTTAATTCAAGAACAACTAAACCAATACAACGATTATTTATCAAATCAAATAGAAATAATTGAGGCACAATTTTCCGAACAGTTAGAAAAAAATTATACAGATTCTTTTGATAATTCTTTAGAAACCTTAAGTCACGTTTTCATCAATTTCATAGATACCCAAAAAAAATCACTTGAGAAATCAGGAAAAATGATAGCTTCTATTCCAGGTATTCAAGAGAAAACCGCTTCAAATTCTATTTCTTTGATTGAAAGATACAGTTTACTTGAACCTTACGTAACATCTCAACAGTACAACGGCATTCAACTTTGGATCATGAACACTCCTAATACGCGTGGAAGTGGTTTGGAAATAAGTTCAAAAAATGCTTCGTATAAAGTACAAAAAAAGGCTGAAACGTATTTACAAGGATATGAATATACAAAAGAGTTGAATATTGAAGACTTTTTAAATAACCAATTTAAAACAATTCTAGACATTGGTTATTTGACTCCAGTCATAAAAAGTAAGTCTTTCGATTCTACGCCTTATTTTATCGGAATTTTTCCCATTGTTGATCCTATTGCTACAAATACTGTAAATGGGTTTTTAGTAATATTAGAAGAGTTCGATAATCAGAAATTGTTGGAAATATCGAAACTTCTAGATGCATACATAACCTTATTCGATAAAGAGTATAAGGTTATTTATTCAAATCTACCAGAAGAGGAGGTTTCTTTAAACCAAAGTAAATTAAATGAGCAATTTATCACCGAAGAAATAATCAAAAAACAGTTGAGAAGCTTTTATTTTCAAATAGATGATTTTGACGGCATATACCTTCAAATTGCTAAAGGATTCCAAACATTAGAGACATCAGTTAACATTCCTTTACAAGCATTTTTTGAACTACCTTCATTATCGCCGAAACAAGTAGATTTTGAATTAGATTTAGGCTTGAATAAAATCATCAGAAACGTTACGTTTATACTGTTAATTCTAATCGTTATCATTATTGTTGTTTCTTATTTGTTTAGAAAACAATTCGGAAACAGAATTGAACGATTAACAAATGCCGTTGAAAAGCTTTCAGAAGGAGACCTAACGGTAAACTTTGAAAGTAAAAGCAAAGACGAGATTGGACAGATGGCCAACGCTCTATCAGAAATGAGTAAAGAACTAAGAAGATCCATGGGGTCAATAAAGCAGGCATCAGACAAAGTAGAAAACGCATCAGAAAGTCTAACGCAATCATCACAAGAAAGCAGAAAGAACTCAGAAGAACTCAAAAACCAGATGGACAAGATACAAACAAGCACGGAAGAAACGGCAGGAAACGTAGAAGAAGTAACGTCAGGGGTAGACGAAGTAGCAAGGGCGGCACAAGGTGTATCCCAAGACGCGCAAAGGCTAAGTGAAGAAGCAGATGAAACAAGTAAAGCTGCAGAAGAAGGAAGCAAAACGATAGAAAGCATAAGTCAAGCTGTGAAAGAAGCGGTAGAAAG